>JABDEK010000068.1 GCA_013287135.1 Acidobacteriota bacterium
GGCGTGACTTGATTGACGCTCGCCCAGGCCCATCCGAAAATTACGGTATGAGCGAACTGCTACAAGCCAGCCCGCGCAGAAGCTCCCGCGTCTTCCACAAAATGCGCGTGCAAGCGACCGGCCGGGCCCACAACGGGCGCAAATTCAAGGAAGTGTGCGAGACGCTGGTGGTCAACGCGCACGGCGGGCTGCTGATGCTGAAGCACGAAGTGGACAACGGCGAAATGATCGTGCTGACACACCCGGAGACCCAGGAATTTCAGGAGTGCCGCGTGGTGTACCTAGGTGAACCGGGCGACAAAGGCCAGCGCGTGGGCGTGGAGTTTCTGACGCCGGCGCCGCGCTTTTGGGGGCTGGAACTCAGCGAAACTCCGGCGGTTAACTGATTCCTGCCGCCGCTACCTGTGCCGGCGCTCGCTTTCCCCGTTTGATCAGCCAGTCTCCCAAACGCCACAATAAAAGAATTGCGACGATCGCGCCGTAGAAGAGCGGCTCGCGCACGTCGGATTTAACCAGCCAGTAGTAGTGAATGACTCCGCAGACCGCCGCAACGTAAATCGCGCGATGCAGCGCTTGCCAGCGTTTGCCTCCAAGACGCCGGATCCACCCTGCCGTGGATGTGACGGCCAAGGGAATCAGCAGGAGGAATCCGAGGAAACCGACAGTGATGAATCGGCGCTTGGCGATGTCTTGCCACATGCCGGTGAGACTGAAGCTCTGGTCCGGGCCGATGTACGTGATGAAGTGCAGGCACACGTAAAAGAAAGCAAACAAGCCGAGCATGCGGCGAAAGCGAATCAGCTCCGGAAGCCGCAGCAGTTTGCGCAACGGAGTGATCGAGAGGGTAAAGATCAGAAAACGCAGCGTCCAGTCTCCGGTAGCGTGCTGCAGGAATTCGACCGGATTGGCGCCGAGTTGCCCGCGCAGCGTGCGACCGACCAGCACCAGGAACGGCACCAGGCAGAACACAAACACAGCGACTTTAGTCCACTTGCTGGAGAGGATGGCGCGCACGCTGCAGGCTCGGTCAGTGATATTTCTTCAGATCCATCCCATTGTAAAGGCTGGCGACCTGATCGCCGTAGCCATTGAACAGGAGCGTGTTGCGCCGGAAGATTTCGCCGAGGCGGCGCTCGGTAGCCTGGCTCCAGCGCGGATGATCCACGGCTGGATTCACGTTCGAGTAAAAGCCGTATTCCTCGGAGGAGTAGCGATTCCAGGTAGTGGGCGGCTCCTTTTGCTGGAAGCGGATTTTCACGATGGATTTGATGCTCTTGTAGCCGTACTTCCAGGGCACCACGATGCGCACCGGCGCCCCGTCCTGATTCGGCAGGGTCTCGCCATACATGCCGACGCACAGCATGGTCAGCGGATGCATGGCTTCGTCGAGGCGCAATCCCTCAACGTACGGAAAATCGATTCCGCCATACTTGGCTTCCGGCATTTGTGTAGGATCGAAGAAGGTCTGGAACGCCACGTACTGCGCTTTCGATGTAGGTTCGACCAGTTTAGCCAGCGTGCTGAGAGAGAAACCGATCCACGGCACCACGATGGACCAGCGCTCGACGCAGCGGTGGCGGTAGATACGCTCCTCGAGCGGCGCGAGCTTGAGGATTTCGTCCATGGAAAACTTGCGTGGCTTGGCCACTTCGCCTTCTACGGAAACACTCCAGGGCGAAGTGCGGAAGTTCTGTGATTTCTTCGCGGGATCACTCTTGTCGGTGCCAAATTCGTAGTAATTATTGTAGTGCGTCACGTCTTCGATGGAATTTGGCTTTTCCGTGGTGCTGAACGGGCTCTTGACCAAGCCGGAGAGCTTCGATGTGGCCAACGCGGTCTGCCCCGGAAACGCCAGGCTCGACAGAATTTTGCCGCCAGCCAGCCCCACGCCGGCGATGCCCATGGCCCGCAAGACTTCCCGGCGATTGAAATAGACCGACCGCGGGGTGATGTCCGCGTAAGTCAGGTCTGGTTTTGGTCGAATCAACATGCTCAAACCTCATTTAGCGTACGGGGAGTCCCGCTATTTATGGTACGGCAGCTGCTCTTCATTGGATGCACAAAGTACGCCGCTCCGCTACCTGAGTGACGCTCGGTGAGATTCGCTCGTTAGGAGAGAGTTTTCAATACGTTGGGCGCTGAGAAGCATCCCCCGCCAGCACGTGGAGGCAAGGCTAATAGTATCCGCGAACGCCCCCAGTCCGATGGCAGCGAATTAGCGGGCCAGAACCGGGCAGTGCAACTAGAATGAAACTGGCACGCGGCCCCGCAAGGAAGCGCAACCTCAATCGAAGGAGGTTCTGTGGCGCAAATCAAAGGAACCGTTCTCATCGACACCATCGCGGCCGTCAAAGCACGCGCCGGTGAAGCGGAGTTCGCCAAAATTGTCGAGCATTTGAGCCCTGAGGGCCAGGGCATTTTTGGCGCGACGGTACATCCCTCCAGTTGGTATCCCCTGGACGCGTTCGTCGAATTTCTCGAGGTGGACATTCGCGAAACCGCTGGCGGCGACCGCGAAGTGCTGGCCAAGCGCGCCGAACGGGTAATCGAATCACAGCTTCGCGGAATTTACAAAGTATTCGTGAAATTTGGCTCGCCGGGATTTATCATCACGCGCATCTCGGCCGTGCACTCCACCTACTTCCAGGGTGTGCACATCATTCCGGAAATCGAACCGCACAAAGCGGTGATCAAGTACGTCGGCTTCGCCAAACATCAGGACATCATGGGCTACACCATCGTCGGTTTCTTCCGCAAAGCGCTGGAAATCTCCGGCGCCAAGGGCGTGGTCGTGAATTTCACCGTGCCCATCTCAGCAGGCGGGGCCCACTGCGAGCTGACCATCGGCTGGGACTGACCAATCCATTCCTGCGTAGTCACACCGTCGGCATGGTCAATTGTGCCGGAAAGTCGGGCGTGGCACGGCGATCCCAAACTTCCGGGACGATCGCCACAGTAGCAGGCAATGGAACGGAAGGCGTCTCCGGCGATGGCGGCGCGGCTGCGCGAGCCAGTCTGAATTTCCCGACTGGGGTGACTGTGGATAGGCCGGCAACCTCTTCATCACCGACCAAAGTAATCATCGAATTCGCAAGGTCAGTGCCGCCGGGATAGTCACAACCGTGGGGGAAACGGGATTGGAGGCTTTTCGGGCGACGGCAGCGCAGCTACCAGGACCAGTCTGAACTCGCCAAGCGGAGTGGCCGTGGATTCGGCGGGGAATCTCTACATCGCAGACAGCTTCAATAATCGCATACGCAAGTTGAAAACTATTCCTTCAGTGGCTAGAGGTCGAAGCCCCAGAAGTCCAGTCCAGGTTCGTGAAGTCCCTAACTAATGATTGAAAATAGGGAGTTGGCTCCCCGGGCTAGATTCGAACTAGCAACCCTTCGGTTAACAGCCGAATGCTCTACCATTGAGCTACCGGGGAACAGGCAAGTTAGATCCTTAGTTTACAACACGATGCACTAGCGTGCCACTCTCCTCTCCACCAGTTGGGGTCCAATTGGGGTCCAACTTGGGTCCAATAACGGCTTCACTTTCGCCATTTCGGGTGCGTGATGCTGGCGCAACATCTTCGTGTAGTGGTCGACCATTTTGTCCGAAGAATGTCCGCACCAATCGCGGATGACCTGACGGCTCACCCCGCAATAAACGAGGTGAGAAATCCGGCCTCTGCGAAAAGCGTGCATCCCGGTGCCGGGTTCCACGAGCTTCAGCTTCTGCAAGACCGGTTGAAGCTTGTCCTCCAGCACATTTGAGAGACGCAACGGTGTGCCGTTTCTGGTTTCAAAGAGATAACCGTATCGTCTTCCCCGCAGGTGTTTCTTGAGCTCCATTGCTACGGACGCATCAATGGGCACCGTGCGGGTTCTGTCCTCATCACCCGTGTCACTCTTCGACGTGTTCTCCTCCCCTTCGAACACCGAACGCCGAATGGTGACCGTCTGTTCATTCAAGTTCACATCCGTCTCAACTCTCAGCGCAAAAAGCTCCCCAGCCCGCGCCCCCGTGCCGGCAGCCAGTGCGAACAACGCGCGATTCAGCTGCGTCTTCGCCGCATTCACGATGGCGGCCATTTGTGTAACGGTGAAGTACGGAAGTTCCCGTTGCACGCTTTTGGGCGGTGCGACCTTTTTCCATTTCACGAGCCACGGCGACACAATGGGTTTGCCACTCTGCGCCATTTCGTCAAATTGAAAGTTGTAGATCGCGCGGACGATACCGAAGAGATTCTTGATCGACTTGCGGGACAGGCCTTCTCTTTGCCACGTCTGAATCAAACCTCGTACGAGGGGATAGCTAATCTCCTCGAGCGGAGTGTTCTCCAAATGGGGAAGGATGTGCTTGTTCAACTCGCAAGACATGCTGCGTTGAGACGAGCGTTTCTTGTTGACGGTCAGGTGAAGATTCTTCCACCCACGGGCCGCCAGACCAAAAGTAACGACTGGCGATTGGGAGCGGGCAAGATGACTCTCGTCATTGATGCCCTCGTCCTCGATGAACTTCGACAGCCATCTTTCGGCTTTGGGGCGCGTGAACTGGTTGATGTTTCCGATTATCACTGTACGTCTGACTCTTTTGTTCTGGCCCGGCACATCGGCCCGATAGCGGCCGATGTACTGAGAGCCCTTTACATATACAGAACCACATTGTCCGGATCTGCGAGACATTGATCTCCTGTCTCGTTGATTCGGCACCGTAACCGTTTCTACGGTATCGGTTTTGGTTCCGGACGACAATAGGGTCGAACACACTGGTCTTACCTTCTGTCGATAGCTTGATCTTCAGCTTTTTCAGCGACGGCCTCGTGAGGCCGAAATTCCATACTCTGGTTGAAATCCTGCAATGTTTGGGAAGTATCGCGTTGCCAGCCTCTATGAGTCTCCGCCTGAGCTTTTTCGACGGTATGTCTCGCATAGTAAAGCGGGTCTGCTTTGTCGTCTGACCTGTAGTCGGCGATGCGCTGAATGATTTGCTGCGGGTCGTCGCCACGAGCTAAGGCCCGCTTGGCGTAGGCCCAGTCCGCTTCGGATTGGCTGCGATGGCCGGAGGATATTCGGCGGGGCGGACTGTGGCCGTCCGAGAGACGACGCGGCGCCTCAGGCGAGTCTTCGTGAATCGTAAAATCGCGCAGGTGGTAAATCGCATCCGATTGCTGGATTGCGCGCACGACGAATGCCTCGTTGTATTTACGGTTGGCAAATCCAGGCATGCGTAGAACACGCGCGATGTCGGTGGCCGCGATATCTCCTTGGAATTGATTGGCCAGAGACCGCAATAGCGATTCGGCCTGTTCCCTGTCGAGGCCGTCCACGCGCCAGACGACCTGATTCTTTTCGGGCGATGTATCGAGAACGAAGTTGGGAACGGGCGTGTTGCGGTCCATTCGTATGGCTCGGAGCGATGAGGGCGCATCCTCGTCGAGATCGAGATAGACGTGGCGAATTTCGCGAACGTTCTCCTTGGTTCTTGTGAAGGTGTTGGCCCGCAGGGGATTCATTCCGAGGAAGACGTCGGCACCTCGATTGTTCTCCTCCTTGAGCCAATCCTGAAAGTGGGGACTCGCAATGTCTTCCGCGAGAAGAATGCGCTGGACGGTTTGCGCGCGAGCACGGTTGCGGGCGAGCACGGCAACACGGTCCTCAGCCTGATGCAGCGCCAATACGTATTGCGCAGCCGAGAGTTGCTTTGGCGCGAAGGAAGTGGCTGTCATGTGCGTTCTCTCGGAGCGACGTAGATCGCGCAGAAATCGAAGAGGTCCGCGTCGGGGTCGTAGCTATTGATTTCAAGAACCTCGGAGATGAATCGCCGCCCCGGCCTTCGTTCGATGTGGATGACGACGTTGAGGGAATCGGCGATGTTTGTCTTAATCGAACGGTACGGTAGCTCGATGCCACTCTGCAAAACGCAACTGGTAAAACGAGCCAGGCCCTGCTTCGCGGAACTCGCGTGGATGGTGCTCAGCGTGCCAGCGTGGCCGGTATTCAAGAGCTGGAGCAGATCGAAGGCCTCGCTTCCTCGAATTTCTCCCAGCAAAATACGATCGGGCCGATGCCGCAGCGAGGCTTTTAGGAGATCACGATTGGAGACGGCGGGCACTCCGTTCTGTTCCCTGCGAGCTTCGAAGCGAACGAGGTTCGATTGGGCAAGTTGTATCTCAGCCGTGTCTTCGATCAGCAGAATGCGTTCGTCCGGGGGGATGAAGTTCCCAAGAGCATTTAACAGGGTCGTCTGTCCTGCGTTTGTCTTGTAGCTGCTCAAGATGCGGAAGCCCTGCTTCACGCTGAGCTCGTTTTCCTTCCGGTCTTCTTCGTCGAGGTCTCCCCAATCGCCTGTGATATGGCGTGAGAGGAAGTCCAGCGGCGTTTGTCCGCTCTTTGCGAGGGCGGCGAGCGCTCCCGGAGTAGACACAAGCGAGCCCACGTCAAAGAGTGGTTTTCGTTCGATTTGTTGCATGGCAGATCTCCTGTTTTTGGATTTGGGTTTTGTCTCCGAGGCACCGCAAAGCGGTGCACGAGAGACAAAATTCCTTCATGGCAGGGGAAGGCGACTGTCCGTCCGCGCCGTCAAGGGCGCCGGGGTATGGCGTTCATTGGAGCGGAGCGGAAACCCTTGACGGAAGGAGCGGACGGATCAGGCGCAGGATTTGGCCAGGAAGGAATGGGGAGTGAGTGATTTCTAGACACCAAAGAATACGGCCAGGAAGGGCGTGAAGCAGACAGTTAAGGGGCTGGATAATTCCCTACGAATTGTTGGGTAAATGTGCTGCCGGCTGCTCAAACCATTGACAGATAAAGAGATACGCGGCTACGTAAGCTCTTGCCCGGAAAAGCGATTCGTGCATAATCCCTAATAAAGTTGGGGGAATATGCTATGCCCGAATCGTATCCTTGTAAGCAGGCGGCTCGACGACTCTACGAAATCGCCCAACCGCAGCAAGGATTCTTCACGGCGAAGCAAGCCATCCGAGCGGGCTACGCGGAGAAAGTACACACCTATCACGTGAAAGCCGGAAACTGGATTCGCGAGCATCGAGGAATCTATCGGCTTGCCGATTTCTCCTCTGCGGAGCGGCCGGACCTCATGCTCTGGTATCTCTGGTCGCAAAACCGGCAAGAAGTTCCGCAGGGAACGTACAGTCATGACACGGCGCTTAGTCTTCATGAACTGTCGGACATCATGTCATCAAAGCTGCACATGACGGTGCCGAAAGAGTTTCGCCGGAACAGCCGGATTCCGGAGATTCTCGTTCTTCACCAAGCGCATCTCGACGCAAGCGATGTTCAGGAAATACACGGGGTGGGCGTGACCCGTCCGCTGAGAACGATCGTCGATCTGCTGCGGAGCGGCCACGTTGATCGCAGCCAGCTGAAGCAAGCCGTGGACGAAGCCGTGCGGCGAGGACTTATCGGAAGAAAAGAGATCGACCGCATGCCTCACGATAAATTGCAACGTTCGCTTCGCGAGCTCGCCGGACAGCGCGCGTGATCGACGAAACGAAATCCTACAAAACGGCCGGTGCGTTTCGCACGGCTCTCGAGACTCGACTGCAGACGCGCGCGCGAAGAAGGAACGGACCTGCAGCGCCTGCGTCGGCAAGTGGCGTTCGACCGTTTCCTCGCGCGAATGTTTTCGAAAGGGCCAAAGGCCGATTGTCCGTGGGTGCTCAAGGGCGGCTACGCGATGGAGCTACGGATTCACACGGCGCGGACGACCAAAGATCTCGACTTGACGCTCCACGACGACACACACCTGCCGAAAGACCCGAAGAAACGCCGCGAACAGGTTCGCGCCATGCTGCAAGAAGCGGCAGCAACGCGTCTCAATGATTTTTTCAATTTCCTTGTTGAAGAAGCGAGAGAAGATTTGGAAGGCGCGCCCGAAGGAGGCAGCCGCTATCCGGTCCAGGGGCACATGGACGGGCGAGACTTTGCGCGCTTTCCGGTGGACGTGGGCATTGGGGACGAGGTGATGCAGCCCCTTGATATCGTGACCGGGCAAGACTGGCTTGGCTTCGTCGGCATCGCACCGCCTTCGTTTCCCATCATTTCAGCGGAGCAGCAATTCGCGGAAAAACTTCATGCGTATACGCTGCCGCGCGGTGAGCGAACGAACACGCGAACCAAAGACCTCATCGACATGGTGCTCTTGATCCGCGGAGGAAAGGTCGACCAAACGAAAACGGCACAGCGATCCGCAGGACGTTCACCCGACGCGCGACACACAAGATGCCGCGCACGCTCGATCCACCGCCAGCAGAGTGGGCGGGCGTGTTCGATGCGCTCGCGAAGGAATGCGGCATCACCATGAAAACGGAAGAGGGATTCGCCTTGGTGCGCGAGTTCGCCGGAACGATAAAGATATAGCGAGTGCGAGGACGAAGGCTCGCTGAGGATGTCTTCGGTCGCGACGTTCCCGCTTCGAGCGCGTAAACGGGGAGGCTGCCCGCATACCACGTTGCTGACTTGTAAAGATGGCCACTACAAGAAAGAAGATAGGTCCTGCAACGACCCCGATTATCTGAAAAGCAATCGGCTTCTTTTCAGGGATTCGAAGATGGGGAAGAGGACTGTGTCTGAGAGCTGAGATGCCGCATGACTCCGCCGCACATTTCGAGATTTCGCTCAGTGGCTGCGAGAGTGTCAAAGTTCCCGCCCAAAAGAAGGCCCTTTTTCTTCCTTTCCGAGAATACTGGCAGAGCTTTGCTCAACCAACTCTGTGAATTCCGACAAGAAGAAAGTTGATCTGCCCCAGAAATACCAGACTGCGATGCCAGGGTCGCATACAGGTTGCCGATGTCCGCTTGAGAAATTGCCAGGGCGAATCGACTTGATTCGTTGGAGGGATCTCTCTCTAACAGAGCTTCGCGAATCGTAAGCGCCTTCTTGTAACTGTCAAGCGCGCCGGTGAAATCCCGTTTTTGCTGGAGGAGACCGGCGATGTATTCGTAAGTGTTGCCCGATCCTGCACGCGGCTTGACATTTTGGGGATCCGCTGCGGCGAGAGAAGAGCGAATTTCCAATGCTTTGCGATAGTAGCTGAGGGCGGCATCGAGGTCTCCCTGCCTGCCTAGAATGTAACCCGTGTCGCTGTAGGTGTACGTGATGTTGTAGCGCGCTTCAAAATTGCCGGGTCGAAGGGTCAAGAGAGCTTCGTCAATAGCCATCGCTGTGCGGTAGTGCTCGAGGGCCACCGGGAGTTTATTCTGGAGGGACAAAGTCGAACCGACGTGCTTGTGTGCGAACGACAGCGCGACTTGGAAGGCTTGGCTTTTGGGATCAGATTTCACCAACTGTTCGCAAAGCACCAGCGTTCTTTCGTAGTACCACAGCGCATGGTCGAGATCATTATGCTCCGCGAAATTGCCGCCAGTATATGAATAGGCGTTGCTCAAGAGAGCCAACGCTTTCAGATCTCCTGGGTGAGATGTCACCAACGGTTCCAGGATTTGCAACGCCTCGTGGAGTCGCTGGTCTCGCTCTTGAAGATTTCCGGCTTCACCCAGCACCAGTGTGAAATTTAGTTCGATGGCTGCCAGTTCGCGACGACTGTCCAAGTCCGCCGGGCGAAGTGAAACGGCTAGTCGCTGCAACTCTTCTGCTTTACGGAAATTCTGAATGGCCCGCAGGGTGTCGCCAACGTTTGCGTCGTTTGGATGGCCCAGAACGTTGGCGAGTCTCGCGTAGGCTCCCGCGAGTTCGCGCAGGAGGGCGGGATCGTTCTTAGATTCCTGTGCAAGGTTGTCCAAATACTGTTGCCCACGCTCGACAATCAGCTTGCGCGCAGACGTAGCCCCAGGCAGGTCCCGGATCGAATCATGAACTTCAAAAATCAAAGAATTCGCGAGGCTGCGGACATCGTTGAATCGCCGCTGGGCGATACGGGCTTCGCGGAGAGTGATCAGCAATGCTGCGATCAGCGTAAAGGCAACTGCCACCGTAGCTGCGACACTCGCTTTGTGACGCATCACGAATTTCGAGGCTCGATAGCCGGGCGTGTCTTTTCGGGCGATGACCGGCAAATGTTCCAGATGACGGCGAACATCCTCAGAGAATTGCTCGACGGTTGCATATCGCCTCTCGGGTTCTTTTCGCAACGCCTTGAGCACGATGTTGTCCAAATCTCCGCTTAGGGCGCGGCGGAGCTTCTCATGTTTTTGGTTCGGGTCCTTTTGCTCCCCCACCCCGACAGAAGAGACGGCGTTGTTGGAGTCCTTGCTTTTTTCGAGGCGCGTTACGGCTGTACTGGGTCTTTCCGGGTCGGTGTCGCAAATCGCTTTGATGATCTCGTGAGGGGCAGTGCTGGAAACGCGATAAGGCCGGCGACCGCTAAGAAGCAAGTAGAGAATCACGCCCAGCGAGTACACATCGCTTGCAGTAGTAATAAGATCGCCCCGGACCTGCTCCGGGCTCGCGAAATCCGGAGTCATGACGCGCATCACCGTGAGTGAGCGATCCCCTCCAGTCCCTCCCTGCTCGGGGTCCAGAATTTTGGCGATGCCAAAATCAAGCAGCTTGGGAACTCCGTCTTCCGTGACAAGGATGTTTCCCGGCTTCAAGTCGCGATGTACGACCAGATTCTGATGGGCATACTGGACGGCTGAACAGACGGTCCGAAACAACTTCAGCCGGTCCGCGATGGAAAGGTCGTGGCGAATGCAGTACTCGTCAATTGGCACGCCAGGGACAAACTCCAGGACGACAAAAGGCATCCCTTCTTCCGTAACTCCACCGTCAAGCAAGCGCGCAATGTTGGGGTGCTCAAGGCCAGCGAGAATCTGCCGTTCGTTTCTGAATCGCGAAAAGAAAAAACCTGTGCTTAAGCCACTGCGAATTAGCTTGATGGCGACCTGCTTGTCATACATACCATCCGCACGCCCGGCACGGTACACTGCGCCCATGCCGCCTTCGCCGATCTCTTCCAGCAACTCGTAGGGACCCAAGCGCCGTCCGATCCACACCCCTGGCGTGCTAGCTATAAGGTCGGCTGCTTCCACTGCAGCAAGGTGCTCAAGAAAGGCGTCGTCTTGCTCATGTGACTCTAAGAGCGACTCGACCTCGCTGCGTATGGATTCTTGGCCGGCGCACGCAGAATCGAGAAATGTTTCGCGCGTCTGCGGATCTAACTCGAGCGCTGTCTGCATGACTTCCTTGACCTTGTGCCATTCTTCGGGGGTCATCGAGTCTCGGCCCTTCGGACCTCGCGACGCAACCAAGCCCGCGCCGTGGCCCATTCTCGTTTCACAGTGGTCGGCGAGACGCCCACAATTTCCGCAGTTTCGTCAATCGACAACCCACCAAAAAATCGCAGCTCGACGATCCGGCTTTGCTGAGGATCCAGTTCGGCAAGTTCGTTCAGCGCGTCGTCCAAAGCAATGAGGTCCACGCTTTGTGTTTTCTGAGCGCTCACGGCATCGTTGATTTCCACCTTGAAACCGCCGCCCCGCTTGGCGGCCCGTCGTCCCCGCGCGTGATCAACCAAAATCTGTCGCATCAACTGCGACGCCACCGCCAGGAAGTGAGCACGGTTCGCAACTTCGGCAGGCCCCTGCTTCATGAGTCGGAGATACGCTTCGTGAACCAGGGCAGTGCTTTGGAGAGTATGGTCCGGACGTTCCTGCTGTAAGTGATACTGCGCAATTCGGCGTAACTCTTGATAGACGAGGGGAATAAGGGCCTGAAGCGCCTCTTGATCGCCGGCGCGCCATTTGCTGAGAAGGGCACTAACAGGCTGGGGCGAGGACTCGGACACACGCACACCCTCGGTTACCCTGGGAGCTTCCCAGTTGTGCAACAACCTAGAGTAAGGGGCAAGCGAAGTCAATTCGCATTGCCGTGGACGTGTGGATTCTGCTGTGCGCCATGTCGCGGCAAAGGCGATGAGTGCCATGACCTTCGGTCCCCTTTCCAAGAAGCGAAAACCACGAGTGAACCGGGTCATGCGAATACAGTCTTCACGCTAACCGGATGTTTGGGAAAGGGCTTTTCCAGAAATCAGGGCTTTCTCATCAAGGCCCTGGTCCAGTTTGCGCTCCGTTTTCGCTTATGTGGATAGCTAGGAAGAAGGCGGCTCGACTTCCCCGGTCAGAGACGCCTCAGCACCATCCAAAAACGCGTGTTATCGATTGATTGGGCTGCGGGAGGTTCTATGCGTAAGCTGCTCCTTTGCTCCTTCTTCATATTCTTCACATTGGCCCTCACGGTCTCGCCCGGCGCCTTGGCGCAAACCGTGGAAGCGGCGCAAGCGACGACCGGGTCCACGACGCCAGCCGCGCCTCCCACATCAAGGCAAATTCCGTTTGACTTGGTTTTTTCGCATCTGCCCTTTGGCAGCACGCAAACCATCACTGTGGAAGTGTGGGACGCAGCAACGGGCGGCAACCTGGTTCTTTCCGAAGTTCACCCGAGTGTGAAGGTAGGGCTACTCGGCGAGTTGGATTTTGTGCTCGGTTCGCAGACCGAAGGTGGAATCCCCGTGAACGGTTTCCCTTCGGGAGCTTCCCGCTATCTCGATGTCCTCGATGTGACCAATCGTAGCGTGCTCTTGAATGGCCGAATGCCAATGTACGCGCATGCTTTTGCGCTTACGCCTGGCCCCGCAGGTCCACAAGGCCCTGCCGGGGCAGTTGGAGCGACTGGTCCTCAGGGCCCCGCCGGGCCGACCGGTGCACAAGGCCCTCAAGGACCGATCGGCATCAACAACCGCGGCGCGTGGAACAGCTCCAACACTTACAACGCCAATGACGCGGTGACCGATCAAGGAGCCTTCTGGCTCGCCCTGCAAACCATTGTGGCTAATACGCCGAACTCCGAGCCGTCCGCCGCGAACAGCAGTTGGCAATTGCTTGCCGCTGCTGGCCCATCAGGAACGCAGGGACCGGCTGGACCTGTAGGTGCCACTGGTGCGACGGGAGCACCAGGGCCTCCTGGATTAGCCGGCCCACAAGGTGTCCCAGGTATTCCCGGAGCGATCGGTCCCGTGGGACCCCCGGGGCCGGCAGGGCCGCAAGGTGCGGCGGGTTCGGGCGGAGGAGTCAATGGCATTCAAGAGTTTGTTGGTATCCCTGCGACACCTTCTTCTCCGCCGATCTTGAGTTTTCCGTTTACGGTTCCGCAGGGTGTTACGCACCTTTTGGTCGAGATGTGGGGAGGTGGAGCCGGGGGAGGAGGGGGCGGTGACGGCTTCGTGGCAAGCAGTCCTCTTAGGACCGCTAGCTGTAGCGGAACGAATGGCGGAAGTGGAGGTTCGGGAGGGTACACACGAGCCGTGATTACGGTAACCCCCGGAGCAATTTATACGGTCACTTTGGGTACTCCAGGAACAGGCGGACCTCCGGTCGGCAACTTGTCCCCCAGCGGAGCCGGAAACGGGACAGATGCAACTGACACCGTGATTACCGATAGCTCCGGAACACTCGTATTAAGCGCTGGCGGTGGAAAAGGAGGAACCTCGGGTTCTCCAGCGACTCCGGTAAACTCCGTCATCGCAGCCTCGTGCAATAACGGATCTAACCCCGGGTCCGGTGGCGCGGGGGGAATCGCAGTGAGTGGTAATGGAATTGTCGCTCGGACCGGCAATGTGGGGAGCAATTCCGGCGCACCTCCGCCACCGACGCCTCCGCCCGTCGGCTCCATTTCCATCGGTACCGCTGGCATGGGCGGCTCAGGCGGTACAGGCGGGTCTGGGCCGGATGACGGCTTTCAAGGCAGTTCTGGAACGGCCGGATACGTTCTGATTGTGTGGTAGCTCAACGAGCCGGTGGAACATGCAACTCGCTGGCCCCCTTTTCCGTGTTTTTTCGCTTTTGTATGTAGCAGAAGAGCTTGGTGAATCCTTTCTGTTCTGCAGGGATGCCAAGCTCCCAGCTCAGAAAATAACGGCCGAATTCCCATTGGCTGTGCGAGGTTCTAGATGCGAACTCTGTTGTTGTCCTCGTTTTTGTTTTTGACATTGTTCTTGGCCGTTCCGGCGTCTCTCCTGGCCCAAGCATCAATGCCAACCCCGCCTCCTACTTCTCGGGAGATTCCGTTCGAGTTTGAGGTCACGCGTTTGCCGTTTGGCAGCACTCAGACGATTACCGTGGAAGTCTGGGACGCCCAGACCGGTGGAAATCTGGTCTTCTCGGAAGTTCATCCCAACGTGAAGGTCGGTTTCTTGGGAGAACTGGATCTTCTCCTCGGGTCTCAGACGAATGGAGGCATACCGACAAGCGTCTTTCCTTCGGAAGCTTCGCGCTATCTGGACGTAGTCGACGTTAGCAATCGTCCAGTTCTGATCGATGGCCGCAAGCCTTTTTACGCAACCGCGTTTCTCTTTCCGCAGGTCCCGCCGGTCCACTAGGTCCCCCCGGCCCCGCGGGGCCACAAGGTCCTTCAGGACCCATGGGGCTCACCGGTCCTGCAGGTCCTCAAGGTCCAGCGGGTTCTCAAGGAGTGACCGGTGCGACTGGTCCTCAAGGGATTCCCGGACCAGCGGGTCCCATTGGCCCCATCGGACCTCCGGGATCTCAGGGTGTTCAAGGCCTTCCAGGGACCACGGGCGGACTGCTTGGCAAGCAAGAGTTTCTGACGAGTGGCACTTTTGTAGTTCCGGCTGGTGTTACCCGGCTTAGCGCGGAACTCTACGGTGGCGGCGGTGGAGGGGACGCCTGCGCTCCTAACAGCTTCGTTGTCAACCCCGTGGGCGGCGGCGGCGGCGCCTATACCACCAGCCTGTTATCGGTCATACCTGGTCAGACCCTGACAGTGACCGTGGGCATGGGCGGGACTTCTCCGATTGCTTTGAACGCGAGTGCAACCAGCGGCGGGGATTCAGAAATACTGGATTCGACAAATAACATACTAGCTGTAGCCCATGGAGGCGGCGGAGCCACCTGCTCGGCGAACGGAGCACTTGCGACGGCTGGAGCAGGTGGCACCAGTGATCCAAACGCCCTGATTAGCCATGCTGGGGCCTCCGGCAATGGAGCAAACGCAGGCGGTGGATATCTCGTTCCAGGATTTTCATCAGGTGCGCCGTTCGGAGGAGGCGGAGCGGGCTCAACCACCTCGCTGACTCCCGGTCAGCCGGGATACATATTGCTTATCTGGTGATTCCGGAGGAGACCAAACGGTATGGTTTTAACTATTCGTTCAGTTCTGCGGGTACGTCGGGTTCCAGCCAACCGTTGTTTGTCCGCGGACTCGCGACTGGAAGTCAACCGGCCCTGTGGCTGTTACGGTCGAGGCAGATGACGCTGCCCGAGGAATGGGACTCATCCCTAGGGCTGCTCAGCGCCACGCAACGTGGAAGGAGGTCTGTATGTATTTCAAGAGTCTGACACGAGGAACGCGAGCATTGGTGCTCTTCTTGTTGGCCGCAGCGCTGCTGCTGCCCTGGAGCGCCCGCGGGCAATCCACAGCTGGATCCGGCAAACCGCCGGGTGCCCTCGTTCGCATGGACATGCACACCGCCGTGGGGGTCGAGTTGGACGAAATCCCCGCGGGTCCTCAGCGCGAAGCCGCGGCGGCTTGGGCGCTTTCACAAGACAAGAACTTTTGGGTAAAGCGCGCCAAAGAGCAGGTCAACTTGACCTACTATCGTCTCGTCTTCCGCCAATTTTTCTACACCGCGCCTCCGGCGCGCGGCGATCTGCCCCTTCCTCCGCACGCTGCGTGGAGATTTGAATTCCCAGACGAACCGCGTCGTGTCCAGATTGGCACACATGACTATGTCGCTATTCCTTATCATTTCCAGACCTACATCGTCACCGACCCGGCTTCTCCGGGGGCCAGTGAGCCGGCGCTCAGCGCGGTCGGCGGAACCTGGGACGAACCGTTTGACCTGCCCGCGGATCCCGAGTTGGTGATGGAGCGAACTGGGTACGCGTGTCTCGACGAATTCGGCTTTCCGCCGAACAGCGTGTTTGAAGAGAGTGTCTATTATTTCTACGACCAGACGTGCCAGGTGGAAACGCAGGCGACTTCGGCGTGTCACGTCACGCAATTTCCGACGGAGTCCTGCACACAAGCGCTTACGAATCATGTGGGCATGCTGCAGCCCAACTTGCATTTCACGCGCGTGGCCTATGACCCGGAGATTGCGGCGGATTTCCGTCAGGGGCAGTTCACCAACAACAGCGGGCCCGACCTCGCCGCCATTGAAGAGGCCTTGGTAGACGAGAACCGCGTGTACTACCGGTTTTTTACGCCGGATTCCTGCGACATTAAGTACGGCACAATTTCGCAGCCCGGCTGGCGCAGGCTTTGGACGTTTTCCGCGAATACACGGAATGATGGTACGAAGCCGGTTCACATCGGCGACCTAACGAATCCGAACAACCCTTGGTTGCTCAGCAACGTCTTTGAATTCGGAAATTGCGACCAGGAATGGGACTTCAATTACTATATCAACTTCGCTTACATCACGGCAACCGGCGTCAAGCGCGCTTTCTGCATCGAAGACACGAACCGCTACCACAACGATGAATCTACTCCGTTGGCAGGCACCTATCAGACCTGTAATTTCCAGGGCATATCTTCCGGCTGGGGCGACGAATATCAGTTCGGAATCAGCGGCCAATGGGTGGACATCACCAACGTGGACACCACGCAGTCTCATGACTTGACCTATACGCTGAATCCACAGGAGTTTCTCTGCGAAGGCCAAACGCTGGACAGTAATAATAATCCCGTTGATCCGACCGATCTTAGCGCGTTGGTTTTTGATCCGACATCGCTCACGGACGCTCACGGGAATCCGATTTCGCGCATTCGCTGCAATTTTTCGTCGAGCTATGCAGCAAACAACGTCGGGCATGTTTCCGTGTCGCAAGGGCCAGGCAGCTTCGTCAATAATCCGTGCGACCGCGGCCAAGTTGGGCCACTTCGCGATTGTGGTTTCACGCCTCCGAGCAAGACTTATTCCTGTCCTGCAGGATCGAAAGTCAAGCTGAGCTGCAAAACCGGCGGATCGAAACAGGTACTCCGCGTTTGCGAGGTGAGCCAGATGCTTGGAGTCGGCATCCCTTGCACCTACTTGAACTCCGCCTCCAACACAATTATCGATGGGGATTCAGAGACCGTTACGTTCAGTTGTCCCGCTGTCCGCGACGCGACCGCGGCCGGACCCGGTGGCTATTCGCTGTCTAATGCACCCCTGGTTCCATCCGGTCCTGCAGAACCCGTTGCCTGCACGCAAAACTGAGTTCGGCGTTGGATCTAAAAACGATTTGCACTACATTTGATTCGCTCTACTACGCCGCAGAACTCCGGCCACCGATTCGAGCGATTTTCCAACCCACAATCCAACCCACAAAATGCGACGTCTTGTATGATTCGGAGGAGGCTAAGAAGTTACAATCATGCCAATCGCAGAAAAGGGGCAGATACGGAAAAAAGAACCGGGATGATCGCCTCAGGCTGAGTAACGGTAGAATAGGCCGAAGAGAAGACCGCCGGGTCGCGACCTATCAATCGAGACATTGGGGGCATGCAATGGACGAGCTGTATGCAATCAACGTGGCCAAGAGCGAATTTCGGGATTGTTTTAATTTCTCGAATACGTCCCGACTGCTGGCGATTGCCGATCCCGAGCTGGTTAATTTCTCGGACGGCCAGGCCTGTGAATTTGGCGCGAGCGGATTAGCGTCCTTAAAAGCTCGCTTGGAAAATCTATTCGAGCGTTGCACGGCCAAGCTGGAAGTGATTGTTATCGAGATTCGTCTTCAAGGCAATGTTGCCTATGACTACGGTTGGCACGACTTAACGCTTACGCCTAAAGGCGGCGGTCAACCAATGCGTCGCAGGGACCGCTACGTGGACATCTGGCGCAGAAATAAAGAAGGAGAATGGAAGTTGTGGATGTACATGGATAACCGAGATGTTGCGGACGCGTTCCAGCCGGAGCAGGCTGTACCGCTCGAAGCATAAAACTACGGAAGCCCCTGAATCTTCTTATAGAGCCGCTTGCTGAACCCCTCGGGCATCTGAAACAACCTTCCGTCACCGAGCAACGCTACGGCATTTCGCGTCCCGTCCAACACGGCGGTGCAGTGTGCGCAAGCACTGAAGTGCGCTTCCATCCTATCGCGCAGATCGGGAGAGAGCTCTTCGTCAAGGTAATTGGAGATTTCCCGCCACACTTCGACGCAGCTGATTTCAATTGTGGTCATCGCGTCCTTCTTTATTCACCAGGGTCTAACTTTCCGGTACGTCTGCCCCTTGATCCAGAAACCGTCGAATCCAGGGGCCAGGCTGTCTCTCAGAAGCAAGCGCGCTCGATGAAGCCGGGTTTTCACGGCTGCTTCCGAAATACCCAGAATCGTGGTGGTCTCTTTGATACTCAGAAGTTGTACATCCCTAAGGACCAATACCTCGCGATAGGTGGAGCTGAGCAAATTGATCGCATTGAGCAGCGTTTCGCGGATCTCGCATACTTCGAGTAATTCCGAAGGAATGGGCCGCCAATCCGCAAAGTCCGTGGGGCTATAGTCTCCGTCTTCGTTTTGCTGTTGGGCGTCAATCGACTCGTAAAGGTGCGGGCGGGCCTTCCGCAATTTCATTTTTGCTTCGTTGTATGTGATTTGCGCCAGCCAGGTGCTGAACTTGGCGTCCCCCCGAAAACTTACAAGATTCGAGAAGGCTTTTAGTACTGCCTCCTGCGCGACTTCTTCCGCGTCCGCCGGATTTTTCACAATGGAAATCGCGATTGCGTAAATCATGCGCTCATAGGGATGCAATAACTCATAGAAAGCTTCTCGCTCTCCGTCGCAGATCCTCTTTATGAGCTGCGCCTCGTTCGTTTGCAGTAGCGGTCGCGGAATGCTCATTTTCACCAGCGAATACTGAGGCCCAACTTACATATTAGCGTGCAACACGTCCCGGAGAAGTAGTAAAGGCCGATCTCAAGAGTGAGATTCCCGCGGCATGGAAAAGTTTCAAGAACCCGGCATGACCAGCTCGAATGAAGAAGTTAGCTGGATCGTATTGCGCAAAGTGCGGTACAGGGGGCAGCGCATGGCGTAAATGCCGTGCACCCGCTCCACTGTCTCCTTTGCATCTTGTGGCGCCACGAGGCGCATGGCCACGTGAATTCGGCGGATGACCAACACACCTTCCTCCGTTTCGACCTCTCCGGTGACATCGGCAATCAACTTTCCATTGCTGGCATCGATTTGGCGCGCTTCCAGCGCACCTCCGAAGGTACCCATCATTCAACCTGCGGTTGCGGAAATGACGTAATCAATGGTCGAAGAGTGCGACTCTTTCAATTTTGCTGGGTCAACTTTGTAGTGCTCAGCAATGGCTCCGTGGACGCTGAAAATAACTGGCTGCGACTCGCCCGGCAGGTACGCGAGGCGGAGTGATCCGTGCTTGCGTTCAATGCGCGACTTCGAGACATAAACGACAGCACTCATGGCGTTCTCCTTTCGCTAAGCAACAATCGTCTTGGTTCCATGATTCCATCGGCTACTTATGGCGAATGGCTTCCGGAGATCGTTTAAGGTCGAGGGGAAGAACCTGCAATTGCCATCTGACCGGTACGGACGAGGGCGGATAGCAAATCGTTTCGTCGCAGGCCTGATACTTTAGCTCCCCGACGATGGAGATCATCCTTTGGGAGGAGAGCAAGGAGCGGACGGCATCTCGATTCTTAGAGGGAGTTACCGTAACATCCTGGATGATTCGAAATTTCCCCTCGAAGACCGGGACATGTTCATGGATGGCTTCCAAGTAGAGAGTTTTCGAACTTGGGTAAATGACAGGCTGAAGTTCGATTCCTGGAGGCTCCTGCAACGTGAGCTGAATCGCCTTATAAGCCTGCACTCCCGGGGAGTAAACGTGTACATCCGGAGGAAGCTCGATATCGGCGATCAGGCTGACCCTGCCGCCGGGTATGACACTACGATCCGATTGTGCAAGGGTAAGCTGAAGATGAGGCGCTTCGATATTCCGGCTCACTTCCGCAGTCAACTCCGGGAAGAGCTTTGCGACAACATTATTAGCCGTCAATCGGTCCGTGTATTTCGCTGTAAAATACTTCTCGCGAATGATCCCGCTTGAGTCGATGTAGAAGAATCCCGGGTAGGCCATCCCTTTGGTCATCCCGTTCGCTTCTGTGTTGAGCACATGGAAGCTACGAATGATTTTGGAGTCAGGGTCAGCCAAGAGGGGGAACCCGATTTTGTGCCGCTTGGCGAAGTCCTGGAGGATAGCCTGGCTATCGTAGCTGACCGCGGCCAGCTTAAGTCCTTGCGCTTCAAATCTTTGTTTCGCGTTTTGCAGCTGCACGAGCTGCGCTTTGCAGAAGGGTCACCAGTCGGCGGAACGGAAGAAAAGTAGGATAGTCCCGTTCGAGCCCTTGAGCGTCTCGTTGGACTGTTCATGGCCGAACTGATCAGGCAGGGCAAATGCCGGCGCCCGCTGGGCTATCTCGAGGCCGATTGCAGGAGCGGCGTGATCGCCGGAGGGGTTTTCTTGCCCGCTTGGAGCAGCAAATACCCCAACAAGAAAAAGGATAAGGACCCCAATCTTCATACTTGCTCCAAGTTGAATCTCTTTCGCAGCGCCCGTTCGATCATTGAGGCCCGCAATTCTCCAGCTTCAGTGAGATTTTCGAACCGTGCAAAGGTTTCAACATTTCGCACAAGATTTGGACCCCCTTTTCGATTTGGCGGCAGTCTGGCAGGCCTCTCGTTGGCCAGCTCTAGCGGAATTGCCTCGATCGATGAGGGCGAGGGGATTGGCAAAACCCAGGCTGACTTCAGGTGAGACTTGTCAAATCTGGACCGGGGATCGGCAGCAAGGCGGTCGGCTTGCACACGCGGCTGCGGCAAGTTACCCCGCCAGAGGTTGAAACTCTGTGGCGACGATTGCATCTCACTGCGTGCACGCGTCTTGAGAATGATTGTTGAAACTGGAGTCCAGGGAGAATGAGATCCATGTGTGTTGGACGACCTATGCTGAAGGCACCGCTGGCGCTCTTCGGTAGTGCGGCGGACCTTGCCGTTTCTGCTATGAAAGTAGACAAGAATAAGATCAAGCCGTTGATGGCACTTTTGATGTCCGTTGCTTTTTTGTCCGTCCCAGCGCTGGCACAGGGAAAAAATGAAATCGGCCTGGTAATTGGAGGGATCGTCGGTCCCGGTCAAACTCTGTCCCCTGGCGCGACTCTCATAGCACCAGATAGCACCGTGCTACCCAACCGGAATTTAACCTTCAACGCAAGCTTGACGTTGGGGGCGGAGTACGACCGAACCCTTCTCCTTAAACAGAAATTCGCGGTTGACGGCGGAATTGATTTTCTGGCCTCTCCGTTCGATGTTAAGCTCAGTCCGCAGTCCCAGAATGCTATCGGTCAATATGCCTTTATTTTTCTCACTCCCCACGTCCGAGTGAAGTTCCATCCCGCCAGTGTGTTTTCTCCCTGGCTGTCATTTGGCGGCGGTTATGCGCGCTTCCTTGAAAAAGCGCCCAGGGCCACGCCATCGTTTAGGCCTGGTACAAATACCGGGACATTTGTGTTTGGCGGCGGGATTGACACTCGCCCGTTTCTCCGAGTCCTCAAAATACCAATCGGCTTCCGGATCGAAGTGCGCGACTTCTATTCGGGGTTGCCCAACTACAATCAGAGAGTCATCGGCAATCTTCAGAACAATCTGGCGTTCAACGGCGGATTATTAGTCAAGTTCTGAGGACCCGAATGGGATTTCTCCGCACTCCGTTGAAGTTGGCAATCCGGTCAGTGCTTCACTCCAGGGGCCAATGAATTCGAACTCCCGCCGGAAACTCTTTCGCGAGATAGGAATCTCATAAAGGTTTCGCTGCAATGTTTCATTAAAACGGTCCCGGAAAGAGAGCCAGAAATATGGATGGAAGCAATCAATACTTAACGGCGGGAAGAATGCTTGTGGAGGCGTCCGGCCGCCCCGAGACCACGACATTACTGGAAAGAGCGGGCATTCACGTCTCGCGCTACGGTCTGGTCGTCACTCTTCTTCTAATCGGAATTCTTAAGTTCACCGCGGGTGAGGCGCAGGGCATTCAACTCCTGGTAGCGAGTAGTCCGTTGATGTTCTGGCTCTACCATATCTTCAGTCTTCAAACTGTTTCTAATCTGATCGGGGCGATCGAGATCGCTGTCGCCGCGCTCATGGCGCTGCGGCCTTTTTCGGCGAAACTCTCGTTCATCGGCAGCCTTGGGGCCATCGTCACCTTCGTGCTCACGGTGAGCTTTCTCTTCTCGACACCGGGAGCGTTCCAGTTTTCACACGGTTTTCCCTTGTTAGGAGATGCCGGGCAATTTCTCATCAAGGA
>JABDEK010000069.1 GCA_013287135.1 Acidobacteriota bacterium
CAAATCGTCGGCGTGCCTTTAATTGCAAACGGAAAGCGCATTGGCTGCTTCGGCATGTATGAAGACATCACCGAACGCCGCCGCGCCGAAGACGCTCAGCATCGCGCGGAAGAAAGACTTCGCATGCTGTTTGAGAACGCGGTGGAGGGAATCTTTCAGACCACGCCGCAGGGCCGCATTCTAAGCTTGAATCCTGCTCTTGCGCGGATGTGCGGATACGCAAGTTGCGCGGAAATGATGCGGGAAGTGAAAAATGTGGACCAGGAGTTATACGTCGAGCGCGACCTCCGCGAAGAGTTCAAGCGCCGCATTGAACAACAAGGCGTGCTGGAACAGTTCGAATATCAACTGCGCCGAAAGGATGGCGCGAAGATTTGGGTTTCCGAAAATGCGCGAGCCATTCGAAATTCGCGAGGGAAAATAGCCTGCTACGAAGGCACAGTTGAAGACATCACCAGCAAAAAGCGCGCCGAGCTAGAGCGCCAGGTTAATTTTGAAATCATTCACGCCGTAAATGCGACCGATAATCTGGACGATTTACTGAAGCTGATTCACATAGCGCTGAAGAGAGTTCTCTACGCTGAAAATTGTTTCGTAGCCCTGTACGAGCCATCCACTCAGATGTTTCATTTTCCGTTCTTCGCGGACCAGTACGACATGGCGCCGCCTCCGCAGCAAGTGGGAAGAAGCTGTACCGCGTATGTCTTTCACAAAGAACACGCGATGTTGATTCCTCAAAAGGCATTCGACAAGCTGGCCGCGCAAGACGAAGTGGAACTGGTCGGCACGCCATCCCCCTCATGGCTGGGTGTGCCGCTTCGAACGCCGGCAGCGACGATCGGCGTCCTGGTAGTCCAGCATTACGAATACGAGAATGCGTACACCGAGCGCGATTTGGAATTCCTGGCTTCAGTCGGCGGTCAGATCGCCATGGCCATCGAGCGAAAACGCTCGGAAGAAAAAATACGAGAGAGCGAAGCGCGCCTGCGCGTATTGGTTCAGCAATTGCCCGCCGTGCTTTGGACTGTCGGGCCCGATCTTCGATTCACTTCGGCGCTGGGAGCGGGACTGACGCGCCTGGGACTAAAACCAAACGAGATCGTTGGGATGTCGCTATGGGAATATTTTGAGTCTTCGGATCAGAGTTTCACTCCCATCGCGGCTCATCGCCGTGCCATCGCCGGCGAGCCCACTACTTTCCATATCGAATGGAAAGGCGGGTCCTACGCCTGCCACGTGGAGCCTCTTCGAGAGGCGAGCGGCCATCTGCAAGGTGCGATTTGCATGGCTTTGGATATCACCGATCGCAAACAGCTCGAAGAACAGCTACGCCAGTCGCAAAAAATGGAAGCCGTGGGACGCCTGGCCGGAGGAATCGCGCACGATTTCAACAATCTTCTGATGGTTATTCAGGGTTACGCCGACTTGCTCGCCGAGCGTCTGCCGGCAGGCGATCCACTGCGCCGCAATGCGGAACAAATTCAAACAGCCTCGCAGCGAGCCACTTCGCTTACGCGGCAGCTCCTTGCTTTCAGCCGCAAACAAATGTTGGCCCCCAAAGTGATCAGCGTTCAAAGCATTTTAGGAGACATGGAACGAATTTTGCGCCGGCTGATCGGCGAAGATATTCAACTCGAAACGTCTTCCGCGCCGGATGTGGGTCTAATCAAAGCAGACCGGAGCCAGATCGAGCAGGTGATCTTAAACCTAGCTGTGAACGCGCGTGACGCCATGCCGCAGGGCGGTCGGCTCACGATAGAAACCGCCAACGTGGACTTGGATGCTTCCTATGCGCGGTCGCCCGTCGTTCTCGCGCCCGGTAAGTACGTGATGCTCGCCGTTACCGACAACGGCTGCGGCATGGACGCGGAAACGCAAACCCACATCTTCGAGCCATTCTTCACCACGAAAGAGAAGGGCAAAGGAACAGGCCTGGGCCTGGCAACGGTGTACGGCATCGTGAAACAAAGCGGCGGCTACGTTTGGGTGTACAGCGAACCCGGCCGCGGAACGAGCTTCAAGATTTATCTGCCGATGGTTGAAAACGTGGAAGAATCAGGACGCGATAATCGCGGCGATCCTCAATCCTCAGGCCGCGGAACCGAAACCATTCTACTGGTGGAAGACGAAAAAGGCGTACGCGAGTTGGCGCGCGAATATCTGGAGATGAGCGGATACACGGTCATTGAAGCCGAAGACGGCCACACAGCTCTGGAACTTGCCGCCATGCACTCCGGAACAATCCACCTGTTGATGACCGACGTGGTGATGCCCGGCATCAGCGGCCGTGAATTGGCAGATCGCGTGAAACGCATTCGTCCAAAGATCCAGGTTCTATATATGTCCGGATACACCGATCAGGCCGTGGTGCATCACGGAATTTTGGACATGGATGCTGTGCTGCTTCAAAAACCATTCACTATGGCAACGCTTTCATCCAAGCTGCGCGAACTTCTCGCCGCCCAAACAGTGGCATAACGACAGCAAAGCCTGTCTTCAAGATTTTTCTTCCGTTCATTCGAACCCGCCTAGTCGGTACAGGTGTCCGCGGGCAAGCGGTTCGATAAAGCGGATCGCCGCAACGCACAAGAATTTCTGTTCGCCAGCGCCGCGGATTTTCAGACGGTGCGTGCGCGAGCCGGAGTGGAGCCGGCGAGTTTTAAAACCAGGCTCCTTAAGCTGGGGAAGATCGTCGAGATGCACAGTATGCTCGCTCCCTTGGTTCCGCCCATCGCTGCCTGAAGTTATCGGTTCGCGCAAGAAACCGCGTTTGCTAGTGGCGAAATAGCGTAGAATTCCTCTTCAAATCATAGCCTGAACTTTGATGAATTCCGCCGTTCGCGACTCCGCTTGCCTCGAGAAAGAACTGCTCGCCTGTTGTGCTCGCACCCGCATCGATCCCGCTTCGACAGAAAAGATCGCCGCGCTATTGAATGGAAACCTTGACTGGGACTATGTTTTCGACCAAGCGGAAGAAAATTCTGTCACTCCGCTGCTTGGCCGCCAATTGCAAGCGCTTCCCGCCCGTGCGGTACCGCCGCCTGTTTTGGAGCGGCTGAAAGATGCTTGCCGCGCAAATACCATACGCTGTCTTTTCCTGACGGCGGAACTCACCAAGATTTTTGATCTTTTGTGTTCGCGCGGAATCCAGGCGATCGCTTACAAAGGTCCGGCGCTGGCGATGCAAGCGTACGGAGACATGACCTTGCGCCAGTTCGAAGACCTGGACATCATTGTCCGCCAGAGCGATTTGCCGAAAGCAAATGAGGTGATGCTGGGGCTGGGATATCGGCCACGATTCGACTGGCTCGTTTCTTCGGGCGTTCCATCTTCTCTGGTCCCCGGTGAATACAATTATCGCGATGAAAAAAGACGCATCATGGTGGAGCTCCACACGGAATTAACACTGAGGCATTTTCCGGAAGTCCCAGACCTGCAAGGTTTTTCAAAACGTCGTACGTTTGTGAAACTCAACGAGCGCGAAATTCCCACGTTTTCGGTGGAAGATGCTCTGATCGTCCTCAGCCTTCACGGAGCCAAGGATTTTTGGGAGCGATTTTCGTGGATTGCAGACATATCCGAGCTGATACAGCGTTATCCCAGCTTGGATTGGGGTGTGACTATCGATCGCGCGAACGCTCTTCGTGCAGAACGGATGTTTCACGTTGCGCTTTTGCTTGCGATGAACCTAATGGAGACGCCGCTTCCTGATGAAATTCTGCTTAGGTTGAAGGCGGATCGCACCGCAAACGATGTCGAATCCGAGATTTTGTCTCGTCTCATGAGCCGAAATTATATTCCGCTGAGCGCAAAGGGCCGGTTCAACTTTCGCCGCCGAATGTTGCCGGGAACTCTGGAGGGTTGGCGCTACGGTGTACGACTTTCCGTGGTTCCCGCCGAAGAAGACTACGAAATGATACGTTTACCGGGCGTGTTGTCGCCTCTCTACATCGTCCTCCGCCCTCTCCGCCTTTTGCGAAAGTACGGCTTTATCACAAGAAAAACGTAAAAACGCCCTCCGTTCCCGACCATTAGTCAAGTTTCCGCAAGGATATTGACAAGTACGAACCTACCGCGCGTATGAGCGTTGACGCGTTGCGCAGTACCGAACGAGACTGCTGTAGGCAGCCCATGTTTCGTGGGCGAATTTGCACAGTTTGGGGGAACTGCGTGGATACCCCCCTATCCCGCAGTAGCAAGCGTAACCGCCAATGCACTTGAGAAAAACGGACGGAGTAGTTCATCCAGTTGAAGCGCTGGATGGTTGTGTGCCGCTGCACATATCCATCGGGAGCGTTCCGCTTTCGCTTTTCATTCGAGAAGAAGCTCTACTCGAACCCGCCATGAGACGTTACCGGGAATTTGCGCACAATTCCGAAAACGGATTTCCGATCGTTCTGAAAAAAAGAGAGAAACAAACGAAAGAGAGCGGGGAATTCTCATACCTGCTCGACGACGCGAAAATTGTTCTGCGATCGCAGGGCGCGGAATTTCATGGCGTGCGCCACGAATACGCGCTGGATTCTTTGCTGCGCATTTTGTTGACCATGGTGCTTCTGCCTCAGCGTGGATTCCTTCTGCACGGCGCAACGGTGGTCCGCGACGGCCGCGCATACATTTTTTTCGGTCGCTCAGGCGCGGGGAAAAGCACGGTCGCTTCGCTGTCTCCCAAAGGCAGCGTGCTTACCGACGAAATTTCGTTAATCCGCTATTCCAACGGTTGTTGGCAGGCCCACGGCACGCCTTTCTGGGGAGAATTCCGGGCGGCGGGCCAAAATCGTTTGGTTCCCGTCGCAGGTTTCTATCTCTTGAAGCAGGCCACCGAAGAACGCCTGGAAATTCTTTCTGTGAAGCAGGCTCTACGCGCTCTGTTGCCTTGCGTTCTATTTTTCGCCAGCGAAAAAAGCGCGCATGAAACTCTGTTACGCACTTTGCTGGGGCTGATTGAAGAAATACCGTGCCACCGGCTTTATTTTCGCCGGAACGCTGAATTCTGGAAGGTGATTGCAGCATGAGCGGAGAAATTACGAGGAACCCAAAACTGGCTTGGCGAGAGGTTGACGGCGCGATGGTGATTATTTCGCCGGAAGATAGCCAGGTCCACGAGTTGAACGAGATAGCCAGCCTCTTTTGGAAACACGCAGAAGGCAAAACGCTGGACCAACTGGTGGAAAGAATCTCCGCGGAATATGAAGTGGCGCGCGAAACCGCGAGGGCTGACCTGGAAGAACTGTTGGCCGCGCTCGGAGAAAAACAACTCATGTTCGTGGCGCCCGAGGAGAAAGGCTAACGCATGCCGAACACTCCCGTAATGGACGGCTTGATTCGCAGAACGGTGCAACGTCAGCTCCCCTGGAGCGTCCACGTTGATCTTACGTACCGTTGCAACGAACGGTGCATCCACTGCTATCTGGATCATGAAGATCACGGCGAGATGAAGACGCAGGAAATCAAGAATGTGTTGGAGCAGTTGGCGCAGACCGGCACATTGTTTCTCACCTTCAGCGGCGGCGAAATCTTTTTGCGTGCAGACCTTTTTGAGCTGCTGGAATTCGCTCGCTCGCTTCATTTCGATATCAGCCTGAAAACCAACGCGCTTCTGATTGACTCTGAACGCGCGCGGAAACTCCGCGAATTGAGCGTCCGAAAGGTTCAGATCAGCATTTACAGCGCGGAGCCCGACGTTCATGACGCGATTACGAAGGTTCGCGGTTCGTTGGAACGAACTTTAGCCGCTATTCGATTTCTACAGGCCGAAGGCTTGCAAGTAAAAATTGCATGTCCCCTGATGAAGCAGAACCTGACGGCATATCGAAACGTGCAAGCGCTCGCGGCGGAACTCGGTGTCCCCTACGTCCTGGACATGACCATTACTCCGAAAATGGACGGAGATATGAGTCTTCTGCAGTTGCGCAGCTCGACCAAAGAATTGTTGCCCATTTTGCAGGATGCGAGCCTGAATCCGCGGGCATGTTCGCCGAGCAGTTTGGAGGGGGAGACCATCTCGATGGGCAGCGCGACGTCCAGCGGCATTGAAAGTCAGGCGTATGAAGATATTCCGTGCAGTGCGGGCCATAACAGCTGCTACATCTCGCCATACGGCGACGTTTTTCCGTGTGTGCAGATGCCCGTGGCCACCGGCAATCTGCGAAAGCAAACATTTGAGGATATTTGGTTTCGATCCGAAGAAATGAATCGAGTGCGCGCAGTTCGCGAATCGCAATTGCCGATCTGTTCGAAATGTTCGATTCGGCAGTACTGCGAGCGTTGCCCAGGCCTGGCCCAGATGGAAGGTGGAGATTTGTTGGGGGCCTATGAGCGTGCATGCGAGTTGGCCGAACTCAATGCGCGGATTGCCGGCGTTGCAAATCCCGTTAGCGCGATGCATGCCGAAAAATCAAATAGTAAGAATTCGCGCTCGATTCCGGCGCCGACCGTCGCGCCGGAAGTTCGGATTGGCAGTAACTGAAGTTACCCCAGGGGAATGATGGAAAGAACGCAAAAAACGTCGAACGCCGACGGAAAAAAATGGAAGAAGAAACGACCTTACGTGAAACCGCAATGTGTTTCCGAACCAATTTACGAAACCTTGGCGCTCGCTTGCGGAAAGCTGCCGGGCCAAGGCGGTGTATGCAACGCCGCGCCGCGGCGCTCGTGACGCGCGCCACGTTTGGCGAAACGTCAGTTGGAGGCAATAGGCCATGTACCAGCAACACTCGATAATTCGACTGGAGCGAACGTCCTGGCGCCGATGGTGCGCTTTAGTGACGGCGCTTCTGATCGCCGCGCCAGTGATCGCGCGCGAGCAGATCGTATTGCAGAAATCAGGTACAGACCCGCAAGCCCGCGGGGAAGACGCCACTCTGAATCAAGCATCCCCGAACAGCAACAATGTGGGAAACACACTTACGGTTTCGGGAATTACTGGCGCAAACGACCGTGCAATTCTTGAGTTTGATCTATCGCGCATTCCCAATGTGGGTGTGAAGTCAGCAACGTTGACGTTGAACGTAGTCACAGCTCCGAGTGCCAGCGTCACCTACGGAGCTTACCCGGTATCTGCTTTTTGGCAGGCGAACGCCGCAACTTGGAAAACGCGTGTGGCCACAACCACCTGGACTACCGCCGGAGGCGACGCCGCGGCTACGGCCACGGGCACAGCGACAGTCAACGCGAGTAGCACGACCGCCGCGTTCACGGTTACGGGGGACGTGCAGAACTGGTACAACGGCAGCGCGAACTACGGATGGCTAATAAAGGATCAAGGTGCGCCGGACACCAGTACCACGGTCTTTGGATCTAAACAAGCTAGTAACGCAACGTCTCCCGAGCTGACTGTACAGTTTGTACAGAACGTGACCGGTTTAACGGCAACGCCCGGGAATGCCAGCGTCACTTTAGGTTGGAAAATACCGGCTCTGATTGGTACTCCGGTAGGCGCCGAGACCTATAAGGGAGTGGTTATCCTTCGCCGCGCTGGTTCTCCGGTGGACAAGAGTTCTTTCCCGACCGATAAGGTCAATCCTACCTTGTGTTCGACATTAGGCACGGGCGTCGTTGTATTCAATGATTCCACAGGACAAACGAGCTTCACGGATAATGTCGCCAACGATACGTGTGGCGCGCCAGCAAATGGCACGACGTATTTCTACAAAGTGTTCTTGCGCGACAGTTCAAATTATTATTCATATCAACCCATCGCGAACGGCTCGACTTACACCGACGAAATTTCCGCAACACCTGCAGCGACCGTTGCCGCCCAGCAGAACACACAGTGGATCGCTGCAACATTCGCGACCGATCTCGCCAGCCCGTCGCTAATACCCGGATTAGTTGCGGCGATGGGATCGCAAACGGATCTGTTATTTTTTATCAATGCTGTAAGCGGAACGCGGCAGTTTGTTCCGATATCCCTGGGCGGCTCCATAGCGTCTCGTTCGCCTTTGATTGACGCTGCATCTTCATCCACCGGACTGGATATCGATTATGTGACGGACCAGGACGGGTTGATCTACGCGATCAATACGGATACCGGCGTGATCGACTGGGTTGTAAATCCAATAACAAGCGGCGCCCTCTCTCTTCAGGGTGGTCCTGCGGTCCAATTGGAATCTGTGGCAGGCGGGTCGAACGACGTGGTTTTCTTTGGTACGCGTAACACGACAACGACTACGGCCAATCAAATCTTCGCTTTGAACGGCAATACCGGCGCAAACCTCTCATGGTCTCCGCTCACCGGCCCGATCATGGTCACAAACAGCATGACCGCACAAAATTTGGACATTATCAACTCGACGCCGCTGGTTGATTACGTTCATGGCGTCATTTGGGTCACCAGCCGAAGCGCCTGCGGCACTGCGCAGCCCAGTCTTTGGCAGATCAATCCGACTACCGGCGCTACAATGGCGATCCCCAACCTTGGCGACATCGATGCCTCGCCCACTCTAACCTACAGCAGTGACGTTTTGTTCGTGGGCACCGTCGGTGATTCAATTGTAGGGACGACCTGCACCGCGGGGAACAGCTCCATATATGCCATCAATCCGACGACGGGCGCCCCATTGGGCCTCCCCTATGTATCCACGGATGGTCCTATCGTCAGTTACCCAGTCGTCCTTAACGCTGCGCCGCCATACTTTGTGATTTTCTCCGGTACTACTGCGGTACATCTGCTCACGTTTTCGGTGAGCCCGCCAGCGTTTACCCCGGTATGGAGCAAGACAATTGCTAATCCTTCCGCACCGATTTCCTACACCGGATCATCCTATGTGTATGTGGGATCCAGCGACGGCACGATCCATCAGCTCCTGCTGACCACCGGAGCCGACATTAAGGATGAGGTTACCAACATTGGAGCGACCAAGGGAACCGTCGGTGATCCCTCAATCGATGAGGTGCTATCACGCATCTATGTCACGACCACCGATCAGCGCGCTTACGGTTTTACTATCCCATTTTAAAATGAGGAAGATATGTTTCGCTTAATACACCCTGCCGCTCGGTCTTATCGAAACTCGATATTTCTCGCCGCCCTTGTGCTTTTCGCGGCCATACAATTTTCCGGTTGCCAGATGACCTCAGCGAACGGCGGAACTCCTCCGCCCGCGGCGCCGAGCGCTACCTTTTCTTTTTGCGACAAGGAAGCTCCCAGTTGTGACAATGAAACAAGTTTCAGCGCCACCGCAACGCGCGATTTGGAAGTGAAAGTTTCATGGCAGAACGTTCCGGCGGGCAGCCATGTTCAAACTCTGGAAATTCTGCTTCCCGGCGGCAGCTTGTATCAACAAACCCAGATGGCTTTTGGCGTATCACAGGGTTCCGATGAACCCCTGGTTGCAATCCAGACTCTCCCTGTGGCTGGCACTTGGATTCAGCAGCGGCACTTGATGGGTGAGTGGACCGCGCGCGTTTCCCTCGACGGCCAGGTAGTCGCAACTCAGACCGTGGAATTGACTCCCTAAAAATGGCCGCCACAGCCGCTGTTTCGCAAATTCGCGTCGCAGAAAAAAAGCGCCCGGTTTCCGTTCCGGCCGATTCCACATCTGAAATCTCAAGGAAAATGCGCTTGCAGGGATCGGTGTGCTTGCGCGTGCTGGGCGGAAGCATGACTCCCTGGATACGCTCGGGAGATTTGGTATTCATCAAGCGCTACGATTTTGAACGAGTGTCCGCCGGCGATGTAGTCCTGTTTGAACGCGCAGGCCGATTTTTTGTGCATCGCATGATGGGCCCTGAGCAAACTGTTCGAGCTGGCGAGAAAGTTGTGCGATTAATCACCAAGGGTGATGCACTGGACGGGCTAGACGCCCCTGTTTCTCCGGAGGAATTCCTGGGACGCGCGACACGCATCCATCGGGGACACCGACACATCGATCTGGAATCGTTCAACCGGATTATCCTAGGCCGTATAGTGGCGCGCTTTTCGAGAATGAGCCCGTTCTTGTATCGTGCGCTTCGCTTCGCTAAGCATCCTTTCTCTCGTTAGGCATCAATTTCAAGTTAAAAGCCGCATTAATGTTTTTGCACCTAGAGCCAATGTAAAGGGTTTGCGCTCCGTATTGAGCCTAAATTCATTTGCGCCGACTCTAAGTATAGGTAGCGCTTGTTTTTCTGCCGCGAGTTGGGATTGCGCCTTGCGAGAGTGACTTCTCTTGCCAGTTGGCTTTACTATTGGACGTTGCCCAATAGCCATTCGCGTCGTAAATTAGAAAGTGCTGAACCTTAGCCTCAGCAAGGATAACCGTCAGCAACCATCGAAAGCCGCATAGCTCTAATAGAATTCACGCGTTAAGGGAGACTTAAGATGAGCACAACCGCTAAACCAACTCCAGCGTCCAGCGAAGGGAAACCAGTTGAAAATCCGCTAAAAGCGTTGCTCGGCTTTGGCCAATCCGTTTGGCTCGATTACATTCGGCGCAGCCTGATTTCTACAGGCGAACTCAAAAGGCTGATCGAAGAAGACGGCCTGCGCGGAGTGACTTCCAATCCTTCCATTTTTGAAAAAGCCATCACCGGCAGCACAGACTACACGCAGACATTGGAAGAACTCGAGAAAAGGAAAGATCTGGATGCCAAGGCGATTTTCGACATCCTAGCGGTGAAAGACATTCAAGAGGCGACCGATACCTTTAAGCAAGTGTACGAAGAAACGAAACGCCGCGACGGTTACGTGAGCCTCGAGGTATCGCCTTATCTCGCGCATAAAACGCAAGAAACTTTGGATGAAGCTCGGCGATTGTGGAAACTGGTGGGCCGCCCTAACACCATGATTAAAGTCCCCGGCACAAAGGAAGGCATACCTGCTTTCCAGCAGCTCATCAGCGAGGGCATCAATATCAACGTCACACTGTTGTTCGCCCAGGATGTCTATGAGCGCGTGGCGGAAGCCTACATCGCGGGCCTGGAAGAGTTTGCCAAAAAGGGCGGCGACTTGAGTCGCATGGCCAGCGTGGCAAGTTTCTTCGTTAGCCGCATCGACACCCTGATCGATAGCCAACTGGAAGACAAAATCAAGAAAACCACAGATCCCGCTCAACAGCAAAAATTGCCCAAGCTGAAGGGCAAAGTGGCTATCGCCAACGCCAAGCTTGCCTATCAGAGTTACAAAAAAATCTTCAGCGGCCCACGCTGGGCCGCACTCGCTGCGCGCGGCGCGCAAACGCAACGCGTTCTGTGGGCCAGCACCAGCACCAAGGATCCCTCCTTTCCTGACACCTATTACGTGGCGGAATTGATCGGCCCGGATACCGTGGATACCATTCCCCCCGCAACTTTTGACGCGTTTCGCGATCATGGAAAACCGCGCGCAAGCTTGGAAGAAGATATCCCCGCCGCGCGTGAAACGATGGAAACCCTCGCGCAAGTGGGCATTTCCATGAAGGAGGCTACTGACAAGCTCACCGAAGACGGCGTGAAGCTGTTTGCAGACGCCTTCGACAAGCTGCTCGCTGCCGTCAGCAAACGTACGCAGAAGGCGGCTCCCTCGGCTGCAAATAATCTCACCTACCAGCTTCCGGAAGATCTTGGCCAGAATGTGAAAGCCACGCTAGAGGACTGGAAAAAAAATAATAAGGTGAAGCGTTTGTGGGCTCGCGACGCCTCCTTGTGGACCAATAAAGACGAAGCCAACTGGCTAGGCTGGCTCGGTATCGTGGAAGAACAAATTGCCCACGATGCTGACTTCAAGAAGATCGCAGGCGAAATCCATAAAGAAGGTTTCACGCATCTGGTTCTGCTTGGCATGGGCGGCTCCAGCCTTTGCGTCGAAGTGTTCGGGAAAACTTTTGGGAAGATCGATGGATATCCCGAGGTTCATATCCTCGACTCAACCGACCCCGCTCAGATCCGCACGCTCGAGAGCAAGATCGACATCGCAAAAACTATTTTCATTGTCGCCAGTAAGTCAGGTACGACGCTCGAACCAAATATCTTCGAACAATATTTCTACGAAAAAGTGAAGCAAGCGGTGGGCCCTGCCGAAGCAGGGAAGCGCTTCATCGCCACCACCGACCCGGGCTCGCAAATGCAGAAAGTTGCCGAAACTCTCAGCTTCCGCCGTGTTTTTTACGGTGTGCCGAACATCGGCGGTCGATATTCCGCGCTGTCGAATTTCGGAATGATTCCTGCGGCTATACAGGGCCTGGACGTTCCAAAGTTTCTCGACCGCGCCGAAGAAATGGTGCACGCCTGCGCTTCGGTAGTCCCCGCGGATGAAAATCCCGGTGTAATTCTTGGCTCAATCCTGGGAACGCTTCAGAAAAGTGGTCGGGACAAGATAACTATTTTTGCTTCGCCTGGCATTTCGGATTTGGGAGCTTGGCTGGAGCAGCTTCTCGCCGAATCCACCGGGAAAGAAGGGAAGGGCTTGATTCCAGTGGATCGCGAATCCATTGGAGCGCCGGAAGTTTACGGCAAAGATCGCGTCTTCGCGTATGTTAGGCTCGAAGACGGCGCTGATCCAAAACAAGATGCCGGAATTTCTGCTCTCGAAAAAGCCGGGCAGCCGGTTGTGCGCATGCAAGTCGCAAACAACTACGAGCTGGGGCAGGAATTCTTCCGCTGGGAAATCGCCACTGCTGTAGCCGGTTCGATCATCGGAATCAATGCGTTTAACCAACCCGATGTGGAAGCCAGCAAGATCGAAACGCGCAAATTAACTGACGAGTACGAGAAAACCGGCTCGCTTCCTCAGGAAACTCCCTTCTACGAAGAAAAAGGCGTCAAGCTCTACTCCGACGACAAAAACGCCGCAGCCCTGAAGCAAGCCGCAGGGAAAGACGCCACGTTGACTGCATACTTGCGTGCACATGTGGATCGCCTCAAGGCAGGCGATTATTTTGCGGTGCTCGCATACATCGAACGAAACGAGCCGAATCGTACCCAGCTGCAATCCATCCGCGAGTCCGTTCGCGATAAAAAGCGCGTGGCCACTTGTCTGGGTTTCGGCCCGCGTTTCCTTCACTCCACCGGTCAGGCTTACAAGGGCGGCCCGAATACCGGCGTGTTCCTACAAATCACCTGCGACGATGCTGCCGACCTTCCGGTTCCGGGAAAGAAATATACATTCGGTATCGTGAAAGCTGCGCAGGCGCGTGGTGATTTCAACGTGTTGACCGAGCGTGGCCGGCGAGCTTTGCGCGTGCACCTTACCGGCGATCTGGCAGCCGGGCTGAAAACTTTGCAGCAAGCAATCCAACAAGCGCTTTCATAATTCGTACAACAAAGACGGCATCGGCGGAGGATAACTTGGCACAGAATTCTGACGGAGCGCAAGTGTCTCAGGAAACTCTTGGCCGGCCGGGGCCTCCCTGCGCCATGGTTATCTTCGGTGCGGGCGGTGATCTCACCAAGCGCAAGCTGTTTCCCGCGCTCTACAATCTGGCAAAAGGCAAATTGCTGCCGCAGGAATTCGCGATTGTCGGCGTTTCCCGCGAACAATTTTCTTCCGATGAATTCCGGCAGAGAACGAGCCAGGAAATTCGCCAATACTTAACCGGGGATGTTGAACAAGACTCGTGGGATCAGTTCGTGAAGCGCCTCTATTACATTCCCGGTGATTTCAAAGATCCCGAACTTTACAAAAAACTCGGCGAAACTTTAGGCCAAGTAGAAAAAGAACAAAACACCCACGGCAATTGCCTTTTTTATTTGGCCACTAGCCCGACTTTTTTCCCAATCGTTGTGAAACTGCTGGGCGCAGCCAAGCTTACCGAAGAACAGAACGGCAAATGGAAGCGCGTGGTGATTGAAAAGCCGTTCGGGCACGATCTCGAATCGGCTGTTTCCTTGAACCACGAAATAGGGCAGGTTTTGCGGGAAGATCAAATTTATCGCATCGACCACTACCTTGGAAAAGAAACGGTCCAGAATATTTTGGCATTCCGTTTCGCCAACGGCATTTTCGAGCCCGTGTGGAATCGCCGCTATGTGGATCACGTGCAAGTCACCGTGGCGGAAGAGCTGGGCGTCGAAATGCGCGGCGATTATTACGAAAACGCCGGAGCGCTTCGCGATATGGTGCCCAACCACATCTTTCAGCTCATCACGCTGACGGCGATGGAGCCGCCAATTTCTTTCGAAGCCCAGGCGGTTCACGATGAACAGACAAAAATTCTGCGCGCCATTCAGCCGTTGAATCCCGAACGAGTGTTGGACCACGCCGTGCGCGGCCAATATGCTGAAGGGGAAATGGACGGCAAGCGTGTCCCGGGATATCGATCGGAGGCTAACGTCAACCCGGCGTCGAGTACGGAAACGTTCGTCGCGCTGGCTCTGAATATTGATAACTGGCGATGGGCGGGCGTGCCGTTTTATCTGCGCACCGGCAAACGCCTGGCCACGCGTTCCACTGAGATCGTGATCCGCTTCCGGCGGCCGCCCTTTGTACTTTTCCGAAAGACTTCCGTGGAAAAAATTGCGCCCAACGAACTGGTAATAAATATTCAGCCGAACGAAGGTATTTCGCTCAGCTTCGAGGCCAAAATTCCCGGTCCCATGGTGCGGCTCGGCGCCGTGAATATGGACTTCCAGTATTCCGATTATTTCGGCAGCAGACCTTCCACCGGCTATGAAACGCTTCTCTACGATTGCATGATGGGCGATCCAACGTTGTTCCAGCGCGCCGATATGGTGGAGGCTTCCTGGACCATCGTCCAACCTATCCTAGACCTTTGGAAAGCGCTCCCGCCCCGCGATTTTCCAAACTATCCTGCGGGGAGCTGGGGTCCGGAGCAATCATTGGAACTACTGCGGCGCGAGGGGCGCGAATGGCACGACTCGACTAAGAAGTTGACCTCGCTGAAAGAAGCGGCCGAAGGGATGTCTGTGCTTGGAACGAAGGCCTGATCGAATTTTGCGGCTTGTTCACAAGGCGGCGGCGTTTTGAGATCAGCCCGCGCGTAGGCCTTTCCGAGATGAGAAGAACGTCAGCCTCGCCACCGCCAAAAATAATCTATGAGTATTGCCCCTTGGTTGTCTTCGTCGTCCGGTTCGAAACAATAGAAGACCCTCCGGAAAATCTCGTCGTATGAAAAGTCGCGAAGAAGCTCTGCGAGCCATGGAAGGACAGAGCTTCGACGTGTGCGTAATCGGCGGCGGCGCCACCGGTTCCGGCTGCGCCCTGGATGCGCAATTGCGTGGCCTAAAGACCCTGCAACTGGAAGCCCAGGATTTCGCCAGCGGCGCCTCCGGCGCATCCACGAAGATGGTCCATGGAGGGGTGCGTTATCTCCAGGATGCCATTCGCAACTTCGATTTCAAGGAATTCCTGGTACTCAAGGAAGCCCTTCGTGAACGCGTTCACATGTTACCGAACGCTCCCTTTCTTACGAACGTCAGACCGTTTCTGGTTCCGTGTTTCAGCTCGATGGATGTCGCGTATTTTTCGGTTGGCTTAAAACTGTACGACTGGATTGCAGGCCGCGACAATCTTGCGCCAAGTGCTTTTATCTCGCGAGAAGAGACGCTTCGGCGCATGCCCGAGCTAGCTTCGAAAGATCTGCGCGGCGCTGTGGTGTATGCCGACGGCCAGTTTGACGATGCGCGTTATAACATCACTTTGGTTAAGACATTTGCTCAGGCAGGCGGCCAAGCGCTGAATTATGCGAGAGCTATGGCATTTGAAAAGGACTCGAACGGAAAGCTGGCTGGCGCAATTGTTGAAGACAAAATCTCGCAACGGACTTTCACCATTCGCGCGCGCTGCTTCTTGAATGCCACCGGCCCATACGCTGACAAGATTCGCACGCTAGCCAAGTCGGACTCTCGTCCGCGCATACGTTGGAGCAAGGGCGTTCACATAGTGCTTCCGCCGGAAAGTCTCGGCAGCAGGGAAGCGCTGCTCATTCCAAAAACCGAAGACGGCCGCGTGCTTTTCGCCATTCCTTGGCAGGGAAGTCTGCTCGTTGGCACAACCGATGAAGAGACTCATTCTCTCGACGATGTGCATCTGCAAGCAAATGAAGTTGACTATCTTTTGCGCCATCTCAATCGCTACCTTGCCAAGCCGGTAACCGCGGAACAAATCCTCGGCGGCTTCGCCGGCGTCAGGCCGCTCCTAACTTCGGGCAAGGCAAAGAACACCAGAAAGCTGGCGCGTAACCACGAAGTGGAGCTCGACTCGCAATCCGGTCTGATCAGCATCATGGGCGGTAAATGGACAACTTACCGCGCCATGGCCCAGGACGCGATTAACGCCGCACAAAAATATCTCGGCGTTCCAGTCTCCGAGTGCCCGACTTTGAACCACCCGCTAATAGGCTCTGCCGGTTTTTCCGCGGATTATTGGCAAACTTTGCATCACCACTACGCACTGCCCGAGCCCATCGCTAAGCAATTGGCTCGACGATACGGCGCCTGCGCGTCGGATGTTATGGAACTAATAAAAAAAGACCACTTCCCTGGCGGCCTTCTGTCCGCTGACACGATGTTGTTGCGCGCAGAAACGCTATTCGCAATCCGCAACGAAATGGCCGTCTCGCTAGAAGACGTGCTGATGCGCAGGCTCGGCATTGGAGCACGCAACTGGAAAGCATCTCTGAGCGCAGTTGCCATTGTGGCGGATGTTTTTGCGCACGAGTTCTCTTGGTCGCCAACAAGAAAACAAGAAGCCCTAACCCAGTACGTTTTGAACATCCGAGATTCGATGCAAAAGGCTGGCCTCGCAAACCGAACCTGACGTCAGTGGTGCGGTCAGAATTGAACAAGATTATTTTTATGGTTTTAGCGTGAATGCATCTGCGAACGCTTGTCCATTCGGCGTTCCCAGACCCGTGACATTGTCCCAGCCAGCATGAATTGTCAACGATGAGTCCGTCCCGAACGTCACGATGTCCCATTCGAAATCAAATGGGCTGTGGTAGATCGCGCTGTAAAAATACTTGGGCGGATTGAGCGGAAAAACTCCGGCTTTTGCCAGTTGCGGTGCCGAGTAATGATGGAAATACGGCGCGTTAGTGTCTTGAATAATTCCAGTTGGGCTGGTCGGCGAAATCACTGGCACGATGTCCGTGATTGTTCCGGCAGGCATTGAGTAAAGGTACGGCGCAGCCTGCCCCAACGGCACGCCTGCTTCTTGATTGGCGATCGCCCACAGGCCGGAGAACATAGGTGTGGCGAGACTCGTGCCGCCGATCACCTCGATGGCTTCGTCTGTTCCGTCAAAAATTACGATTTCCGCTCCGGTAAATGGATCCGCGAGCCAGGAAATGTCGGGCACTTGGCGGACGCTTCCGGGGACCCCTTTTTGAAAGCGTGGCTTGGCGAAGTATCCGCTGGGTCCTCCGCCGGAGCCGAAAGCAAATCCGAAATGGATAGGAGGATCGACGACATATCCACCCAACGACGGCGGTGCGACAATCGCAGTCTCGTTATTCCCCCATCCCGCCTGCCATGCAATCGAATTGTCCGTGTTCAATGCCAGACTGACACCGCCAACTCCAGTCGCGAACGGAAGGTCAGCCGGGGCGCTTACTGTGGGAGGAATACCCAGAGCGATGAAGTCACCGTAATCGCCTGAAGAATAGTTCGTCGAAATCCCCGAGACCGCAGCCAGCTCTGCGATCAAATTCTCCTGGTTGAGAATGACCGGGGAAAGTATGCGTTCCGGCGCACCGAAGCTGCCGGAGATGGTGTTCCCCAGACCATAGGTGATGGCGTAGACAGTCGCATTATCCACATCGGCAAAACTCGGGGACGGTGGAACCAGTAGCACGATGTTTGCACCCGGAGCGATGGCATGTGCCCATTCAACGTCCAGATTGATTTCGGCGCTGACTTCCTGACAATTGCAATTGTAGGGATAGTAGCTGATGTTGAAGTTGGATGGCGTAAGAGGTGGCAGCTTGTTAAGGCTACTGAATAGGTTGGCGTCCTGCGTGACGTGCGTCGAGCCGTACCAGTCCAGGATAACAATGGTTTGCCCTTCGCCGTGGAATCCCTTCGCATACAGCCCGTTCAGATTGTAAGCGGTGTAAATTTCCGCGGGATCGTATCCACAAGGTGGCAGACTTCCTAAGCCTCCCGTCGCTTGCCCAAATGCGTTGCCGCTGTATGTGGCGAAGGGAAGCGTTCCACTGGTGGTGAATGTTTCTGTCTCCGTTCCCGGGAAGCACTGTCCCGAGTAGAAAATTCCGTCGGTTCCGGCTCCATGTAGGCTCTTGGCTGTCCCAGGTTTGCTGCTGAACAAGTCCTTAACTTGCTGGACAGGATGCGAAAATGCGTAGTCATCGAGACCGTACACTGCTGCAACGATGGCGCTGGCAGGTCCTTCGATCGTCGGATCCCCGGTGTTTGACCGGTGAGATTCTGCTCCGACATTGAATTTGTCAATTTTTACCGAGAAGGCTCTCTCGACCTCACTGACGGTTCCCTGCGCAGTCACGGAAAAATTGGCGGGTCCGACGCTAACAACCTTCAAGTTGCGTTCCAAAAGAAATTGTTTCACCGTGTTTACATCTTCCTCGGTCGGCGCGAATTCGGTTTTTAATTCGGCTGGCTTCAGCCAGTGGCGGTAATTAGTCGAATTCGCATCGTAGAGCTCCTTTGCGAGATGATCCAGTGAGCTTTTGTTGTGGGGATGCAGCCAGAGGGTCACGCGGATCGATTTTGACGAGTCTTCCGCACCGACATCCTTTCCCATAGAAACGAATCCCGGCGTATTGCCGGAGATCGTCTGTGACTGGGCGTTTGCATTGCCGGCCGACAAAACTACAACCGCGAGTGCGGCAAGCAGAAGTCCTCGAAACCGGGCGATGCGCGATCCGTACAACCTGCTTGTAGCAAGCCACAAGTTCATCTCGATTTTCCCCGTGTTTCCTTCGCTCCCCTTGAAATGACTTTCGGATTTCTTCTAGGACCGGACGCCCTATCAGCTCGATAAGGTAAGTATTGCGAACTCAACGATACTAGCTCGGGCCGTCTAACGCCGATGCATCGGCCGCACCGGTTCCTGCAGCCATCGAATGAGTGGCTCTACTTTCTCTCTTAGAATGTTGCTCAATTCCGAGATTCGCGGGGACGATTGCGCGCTGTCGCGCATTTTGGGGCTTAGGTGGACGGCCAGGCCTATCGGCTGCGGTTCCTTCAGCCAAAAAATGAATGACGACTTCAACCGCGCAAACCCCGGTGACGCTGAGTTTATTCGCTCGTAAACCAGCGATCCTTGCGCAGCACATTGCCGCGACAATCTCTGTCCATAAGATCGAAGCCAGCTCATGCTAGCGCGAATTCGCGGCACCGCTGTCGCTCTCCAATCTGTTCCAAGGACGGACATCGCCTCCGCCGTTCTAGCGCGCACTTCAGGCATCGCTTGCGTCGCTTTAACACCTATCCCGGCCAGGTCACGTTGGGCGATGGCGGCAGCCGACGGACTCTTTCTGGTCCCCGTCGAATTTATTCGCACAGGCGCACTCGCCGCAACGGAACGCCCAAGTTCAGCAATAATTTGTCCCACGTCGACAAATCCCATATTCGCGGTAGGACCGCGCTGAAAATTCGACGTTGCAGTCTGCGCTGGCATCGCGATGCCAGCTTGCGGCTCCGGCTTTCGCGCAATGCCGGCGACATATCCTCGGCTAAACGATCGTGCCGCTCCCTTCTCAGGCGGATTGTGCCCTCCGCTCTCGCTAGCCGCGAGGCCCGGTACCTTGATATTCTTCGCGTCCTGATGCGGTTCGCCAGACGACCCCGCAGCCGCCGCGAATGCCATCGGCTGTTTGTTCGAGACAGGCTGCATGGAAATCAAATTTGGACGCGGCACAATGACCTGAGTGGCCCTCGCTGGCGTAAGCGGCCGGTCCAAATCAAATTGCAGCTCGCGCGAAGCATCTTCAATCATACCTGCCGGCACTGGACGTACTCCGCTGGCCATCGCCTTCAGAAGCGCATGCTCGCAAAGCAGGTTGATTACCCGAGGAATTCCGCGCGAATAAAAGAACGCAGCCTCCGCGGCTTCGGGTGAAAAAATCAAATCATCCGAAGCTCCAGCCATGCGCAAGCGCTGCTGGATGCAATCGCGCGTCTCCTCCTGTGTTAAAGGTGCTGTCCTGCAACGTATACCGACGCGCTGTTGAATTTGTCGCAATTCCGCGCGCCTGAGCTTGTGCTCGAATTCCGGCTGCCCCGAAAGAATTATCTGGAGCAGTTTGCCCCTTGCCGTCTCCAGATTAAGCAGCAAGCGAATTTCCTCGAGGGTGTGGAAGGGAAGCCCTTGCGCCTCGTCTATAATCAGCACTGCGGTCCGTCCGGTCCGGTGAAGTTCCAGAAGCCAAGCGTTCAGCCGCGCGAATGCGCTGCGGCCCTGTCCCTCGCCCGGAACGCCAAAATCCGCAAGCATCAATTCGAACAGCTCGCTAATTTCCAGATGAGAATTCACAATCAGAGCTTTTGGCACGCCTTCGCGCTGAAGCCACGCAACCAAAGAATTCAGGAGTGTCGTTTTCCCCGTGCCCACGTCGCCGGTAAGCAAAATCAGACCTTGGCGTGACTGTATCCCCGCGACCATATCGCTAAATGCCTTCTGGGTTTGCCGGGTAAGAAATAAACGCCTGGGGTCGGGGCTAACGCTGAAGGGGTTCTCGCGCAGTCCGAAGGATGCAAATAGGGACCTGTCCATATAACGTCCTCAATGCGGGGAGGCCGTAGTCTACTCTGAACAAGTGACGTTCAGCAAGGGCGAAACCCATACGAAGGGCTCACCTGGGCTCCGATACAGGCCGGACCCATGGCCATGCCTTCCCGCTGCTGACGAGTTTGATGTTTATTCGGCTGTGAACGTTACGGTTCTCACTTTGGAAACCGTTCCGCCCGCTTCACCAGCCCACATTTCCAGGCGATAATCGCCCGGTGGAAAGGTGTCCATGGGAACTTTCAACGCCAAGGGGATCACCGGATTTCCTTTTTGCACAAAATTCGCCACTGGAATTCCGCCGGTTGACAGCACTTTCTTTCCCGTCTTCTGATCGATCACTACGTATTCGCATCCTACGTTTGGCGGGTTCGCGTCGACCAGATGCGGATCGTAAATCTGCGCGTAAAGGACCACTCGCTCCGTCTTCTTGAAGTGGTTACTGCCCGACGGTGTCAGTTCCACCCCTTGCACAATCATCGGCAGGCGATCCGCCAACAGGTCTGCATCCAGATCGCTTTCAGTGTCGGAAATACGGCGCATCTGGCTACTCAACGCTACTCCGCTCAGGCTGAACGTCGTCCCATCATACGGTTCAATCACCAGAGGAACTTCGTACTTCCCGAATTTTTGTCCGCCGCCGGAGAGCACTACATCCAGTTTGTACTGTCCCGGAGCAATGGAAAATTGGTTCTGATAGCGCATGGGAGCCTGCGTGAACTTTTGCCATTCGTCTTTTTCGTAATCCATTGAAATTTCGTCGCTGAACCGCGACGCGACCGATCCATCCGTCCGGTACGCAATACCCAGCACATTTACATCCGCATGATATTTTCCCTTTACCTTTTCGAAATCGATGGTCGAGGAGGGAATTTCCATCGCCAGGTTTATGCGCGCTTCGTTTGGCGAGGTGTAAAAGAACGGAGCCTGCAGCGAACCTCCGGACGTCGGCGCCGCGGTAGCCGCGCGGGTCTCAAGATCTCGTACGATCGGCTTTCCAGCCAACGGATCGATTGGTTTTCCGTTACAGTACCCGCTGCGCGCTCTTACGTTTGCCCCGTGGCTTTCCACCTTTACCTTCAGGGTATGACAACTTCCTTCGCCTGAATCGCCCGGGACATAGCCGAGTAGGTAGTATTCATTTTGCTCAGCTGCGATTTTCTGAAGTCCCGCAAACAAATCGTTGGTGTTGAGAATTGGAAATCCGCCGGTCCCCTCTGCGAGTTCA
>JABDEK010000070.1 GCA_013287135.1 Acidobacteriota bacterium
GCCGAGTGGCTTTGCAAGGAAATGTTGACCCGCACATCCTGCTCGGCACCGAATCCGATATTCAACAGGCTGCGCGTGACGCGGTTCAGAAAACGGGAGGCTTGGGCCACATTCTGAATCTAGGCCACGGAATCTTGCCGAGGACGCCTGTAGCCAACGCGAAAGCATTTGTGGAAGCCGGACAGGCCGTGCCGATAATGGCGCCAGCACAAACCGGCAGCGCGAACTAACAATGGCCAAGGACGCGACCAAATCCGCCGAAACATCTCTCCACCCTCACGAGATCGCCCAGATTTCCGACGTTTTCCTGGAAAAATATAATCGCCCCGGCCCGCGCTACACCAGTTATCCAACCGCGCCTGTATGGAAAGAGGACTTCGGCCCCGACGATTTGGAGAAATATTATGCCCGCGCTGAAGAGCTGGCCACTCCGCTTTCGCTCTACATGCACATTCCGTTTTGCGAAAACCTCTGCCTGTTCTGCGCCTGCACCGTTTCCATTCAAAAAGACAAGAAAGTCGCCATTCCCTACCTCGATGCTCTAAAGCGCGAGATTAATCACGTCGGAACAAAAGTTTCGCGCAAACGTCCGGTTATCCAGTTTCACTGGGGCGGCGGCACGCCGACGTATTTGTCTGTCGCACAAATGGAAGATCTTTTCCAATACACGCACGACCGCTTTTCTTTTGCGCCCGATGCCGAAATTGGCATTGAAGTGGACCCGCGCGTCACCAGCCGTGCTCAACTGGAATCGTTGCGCCGCCTGGGCTTCAATCGCCTCAGCATGGGCATCCAGGATTTCCAGCCGAAAGTCCAGGAAACCATCCATCGCGTCCAGCCCTACGAAATGACGCGCGACCTGATCGTCGCCGCTCGCGAAATTGGATATCAGAGCATCAACATCGATCTGATTTATGGCCTTCCCTATCAGACCGCCGATAGCTTCCGCGCCACCATCGATCAAGCTCTCACGCTTCGTCCCGATCGCGTCGCCATGTTCAGCTATGCGCACGTCCCCTGGCTAAAAAAACAGCAAGGCTCCTTCGAAGCTCATTTGCCGGAAGGAATGGAAAAATTCCGCATTTTCCGCGCCGGCCTCGAAAAATTCCTGAGCGCAGGATACCTGTACATCGGCATGGACCATTTCGCGCTGCCGCAGGATGAATTATCCGTCGCGCAGCAAAACCGCACTCTGCACAGAAATTTTCAGGGCTACACCACGAAAGCTGGCGCAGATTTGTACGGAATGGGCGTCAGCGCCATCAGCTCGGTCGGCGAAGCCTACGCGCAAAATCGCCGCGAAGTCCCCGCTTATGAAGCAGCCGTAGGCACCCGAGGCCTCGCCACCATGCGCGGCTACCGCCTTTCGCCTGACGACGTATTGCGCCGCGCCGTAATCGGCCGTCTGCTATGCCACACCATAATCCCCAAACACGAAGTCGAGGCGAAATTCGGCATCGCCTTCGACGAATACTTCGCGACGGAACTATCTCGCCTCGAAACCGCGCGCGAAGAAGGTCTCGTCGTTCTGTCGCGCGACGACATCCGCGTAACACCCCTCGGTCGCATTTTCATCCGCAACATTGCCATGACTTTCGACTGCTACCTTCACGAGCAGCAAATGGACCAGCGTCCCCTCTTCTCAAAGACGCTGTAATCAACAAACGATGCCCGGTTCCCAACACGTCATTGTAATCGGCGCGGGGATTTCGGGCCTGTCTTGCGCGCACCGCCTGAACCAATTAGGAGCTGAAGTAAGCCTACTTGAATCTACTGATCGGCCAGGCGGTCTGATCGGCGTCATTCGTAAAGAAGGTTTTCTGTTCGAATCCGGGCCACAGAGTTTCCAAACCACCGACCTGATTCTCAGCCTCATTCGCGAACTCGGCATCGAGGCCGACCTGCAAACAGCCGATTCCCGCGCCGCCCGTTACATTTTGCTGCACGGCAAGCTCCAAAGGATTCCCACATCGCCGCAAGCAATGCTGACCAGTTCCTTGCTGGGGGTCGGCTCGCGCTGGAAAATCCTTTCGGAGCCTTTTCGCAAAAGCCGCCCGCCCGACGGCGAAGAATCCGTAGCGAAATTCGCGCGCAGAAAATTCGGCGATGAAATTCTGGAATATCTGGTCGGCCCCTTCGTCTCCGGCGTTTATGCAGGCGACCCCGAGAAGCTCAGTCTTAGAGCAGCCTTCCCCTCTCTAGAGGAATGGGAACGCGAGTACGGCAGCGTCCTCCGCGGCGCAAAAAAATCCCGCAAAGCCCCAGGCGCAACCCCCTCCTCACTCTGTTCGTTTCGCCAGGGTGTAGTCCGGCTTCCCAACGCAATTGCGGAAAAACTCGCCAGCCGCGTGCAAACCGGAATCACCGCAAAATCACTAAATCATCTCGGCCCGAATGGAAACGCCATTTTCGAACTCCACACCGAGCGCGCCGGCGAATCAACAACGATGCAAGCTTCCGCCATCGTGTTCGCAACGCCCGCCTACGTTTCCGCTCACCTGATCGCGCCTATCTCAGAGGCACTAACTCATACGCTCTCAGGAATCGCGTACGCGCCCGTAGCGGTCATCGCCGCTGGCTATTACCGCCAACAGGCCGGCGAACCGATGGAAGGTTTCGGTTTTCTCGTGCCCCGCAGAGAAAAGCTACACACCCTCGGCACAGTTTGGAATTCCTCGCTCTTCCCCGGCCGCGCCCCCGATGGAGCAGTCGCTCTCACGAGTTTCACCGGGGGCGCCACAAATCCCGAAATCGTAAGTGAGCCCGAAGATCAAATCGCCAAGATCATTCAGAGCGAGAACGAACACATTTTGAAAATCGTCGGCTCGCCTGTCACCTCGTCGGTTTGGAAGTACCCGCGAGCCTTGCCGCAATATAATTTAGGCCACGGACACATAGTAGAAACCATTCGCTACGCCGAACGCCAGCTCCCCGGAATTTTTTTCGCTGGAAATTATCTGGAAGGACCTTCTGTCGGTAAGTGCATCGAAAATGGTTTTCAAACCGCGGAAGCCGTGCAGAATTATTTGCAAACGAAGGCCTGATGTGTCGCGCCGCCGCGAATAATCAGCGACCCATGAGTTAAGCGTCCGATAGCGGCCTCTTATGCCGCATGTTCAAGCGCACCCGCCGCCGCTCCCCAGCCTCGCGAAACCGCCTTCGGTCATCCTCCGTTTCCAAAATCAGCGGCGGAACCTCATGCGGCTGGCGATTCAAATCGATCGCCACAAACGTAACGTATGCGCTGCTAGTATGTTTGCGCTCCCCAGTAAGAATATTTTCGGAAAATACTTTCACGCCCACTTCCATCGAAGTACGAAACACCCGGTTCACGCTCGATTTCAATACGATGAACTCGCCCACGCTGATCGGAAATCTAAAATCGAGATAATCCACAGATGCCGTCACCACGTGGCTATTGGAATGGCGATGCGCAGCCAGCGCGCCCGCAATATCGATCAGATGCATCACGCGTCCGCCCAGCATGTTCCCCAATGAATTCACGTCATTCGGCAGCACCGCTTCCACCATTTCAGATTTCGACGCGCTAACAGGCTTCCCCGGAAGTTCCGTTGCCGCCGCTGGCTTTTCCGTCTTGGGCCTGTTCCGTTTATCCAACTTGGCCATCCGCAAATTTGCTCCCGCTTCTCGCGCGGCTGAATGCTTGGCGCACGTCTACAAGCTCGCTATAATACGCGCATTCAACCCATGACCCAAACACAGAAGTCTCGCCGCGAAGTCCTGGAAAAATTTGTCGCTGAAAAACCCACCGACGCGTTCGCGCGCTACGGCTTGGCTCTCGAGTGCGCCAAGCTCGGTGACGACGCAGCCGCCACCGAGAATTTCAAGAAGCTCCTTGAAACCAATCCCGGCTACGTCGCCGGGTATTTTCAATTTGGCCAATTTTTGGCGCGAATAGGCCGGCTCGAAGAAGCTCGCAAACTGCTTTCAGACGGCGTAGTCGCCGCTCAAAATGCCGGTGACATGCACGCACGAGATGAAATGCAATCCGCGCTCTCCGCATTGCGCTGAGCGCGCAAGGCTGTTAGTTCCGCATCATGAGACCCACGCGCATTCCGTTGTTCCCTCTTGAAGTGGTGCTGTTCCCTGGCATGCCGCTCCCGTTGCACATTTTCGAGCCGCGTTACCGAGTGATGGTCGCGCGATGCGTGAACGAAAATCTCGAGATAGGCATAATTCTGGCCGCTGAAGCCGGAATCGTAAAAGTCGGTTGCACGGCTGAGATCGTAGAAAAGCTGAAGGAATATCCCGACGGCCGCACCGACATTTTGTGCGAAGGCCGCGCTCTATTTCGCGTAATCGAAATCCTGAATGTGAGGGAATACCAGGAAGCCGTCGCCGAATATTTGGTAGAAGAGGTCCTCTCACAAGACTCCGAAAAAGAAATTCATCTGATAGAACGCTTTCAGGTCTGCCACGCTCTGGTTTTCGGCCAGCCCTGGATAGCCTCCAGCCGCGACGAAGAAATTTCTCTAGCTTTCCAAATGGCCGCCCGGCTCCCGCTGGAACTGGAAGCCAAACAGACCTTACTCGAAATCCCCGAGGAGAGCGCGCGGCGGGCTTTTCTGCTTCAGAAAATCAACGAACTCCTTCCCCAACTGGCGCAAAGGCAGCGTTTGCGGCAAGTCGCTGGCGGCAACGGCCACGGCCTTAATTAGCCTCCGCCAAACGAAATTATGCTCGCGACTCGCCTTCCACTATAATGACCTCTAGCGCCGTTTCCCTGGCGCGTCTTGTTTGAGAAAGATGGGGCCTTCATGACTTCGATGCCAAAGACTCTTGGCGAACTTCGCCGAAGCAATTGGTCGGGAGAACAAATCGCGCGCCGCTCGGTACGCCAGGAACTTCGCGAAAATCTGCTGGGAAAAATGGAGAAAGGGGAGCCGCTCTTTTCCGGCCTCCACGGTTACGACGATACCGTCATCCCGCAAATCATCAACGCCATACTCTCGCGCCATCATTTTATTCTGCTGGGCTTGCGCGGACAGGCCAAGTCGCGAATTTTGCGCGGCCTATCCGGCTTCATGGATGCCCAGGTTCCATTCGTCGAAGGATGCGAGATTCACGACAATCCCTATGCTCCGCTCTGCCGCGTTTGCCGTGAACGAATTGCTTCCGAAGGTGACGCCACACCCATCGCTTGGCTCGCTCGCGAGCACCGTTACGTGGAAAAACTGGCCACGCCTGATGTAACTATCGCCGACATGATTGGCGACGTTGATCCCATCAAAGCAGCTCGCGGTGGTCGCAATCTTTCCGACGAGTTGACCATTCACTATGGCCTGCTCCCTCGCGCGAATCGCGGCATATTTGCGATTAACGAATTGCCCGACCTCTCGGGAAAAATTCAAGTGGGACTTTTCAACATCATGCAGGAAGGCGATGTCCAGATTAAAGGATATCCCGTTCGCATGGCTCTGGACGTTCTTCTCGTCTTCACCGCCAATCCCGAAGATTACACCGCGCGTGGAAAAATCATCACTCCGCTGAAAGACCGCATCGGCTCAGAAATTCGCACGCACTACCCCGCCACGCTCGCCGAAGGCATGTCCATCACTTCGCAAGAATCGTGGACCAAGCGCGACGGAAAACGCGGCGCCGAGTTGCCCGACTACATCCGAGAAGTCGTGGAAGAAATTGCATTTCAGGCTCGCGAAGACAAGCGCGTCGACCGCCGCTCCGGTGTAAGCCAGCGCCTTCCCATCAGCACACTCGAAAACGTCATGAGCAGCGCTGAACAACGCTCCATCAGGACTCATGATTCCAAAGTTGTCGCGCGCGTTTCCGACGTGTACGCCGCCATTCCCGCCATGACCGGCAAGTTCGAGTTGGAATACGAAGGCGAACTCCGCGGTGCCGAAAATATCGCGCGCGAATTAATCCGCGCGGCCGTGGGAAAAACTTTCACAAAATATTTCACCGGTGCGAATTTTCAACCCGTCGTGCAATGGTTCGAACTTGGCGGCGAACTGAAAGTGCCCGCAAATGCGTCGAGCGTGGAATTGATGGCGCAACTGAAGAAAATCCAGGGACTCTTTGACAACCTGCCCGCGCTCGATGTGGGAGCCAAGGACGATCCAGCAGTCGTCACCAGCGCAGCCGAATTTATTCTCGAAGGTCTTTGGGCGCACAAACGCATTAACCGTAGCGAAGAGCGTGGTTATTTTGCGGAAGCTCGCAAGACTCCTGAGCCGCGCGATCCGCGCGAGCCATCGGGACGCATGCCGCGGCGCCAGTTCAATTAGCGTAGCGGCGAATTGCCATGAAATACATTAAGTACTCAAAATACGCTCCCGGCGCTGCAGATGATATCGATCTGCAGGAATTGATGAGCCGCCTTTCGGATTATCTGCTTCAGAGCGGCTTTGAATCTCAGTACGGGATCTACGAGCTCGACAACGAGCGTTCACGCGAGCAAATTATGGACGACCTGCGCGAAGCCATACTCCGCGCGCTTGAGGAAGGCGACCTCGTCCCGCCCGAGATGATGGAGCAAATGCTCCAGAATCCCGACTTGTCGCAGAACCAGGAACTGCGCGACCTGATCGAGCAAATCATCCGGCGTATGGAAGCGGAAGGTTACATTTCGCAGCCAAATCAGACGGCGCAGGTTACCCCGCCTCCCACCCAAACCCCTGGCGGACAAGTTGGCGAACCGCAGCCTCACACCGAGGCGCGATTTGAGATCACCGACAAAGCCCTCGATTTTCTCGGATTCAAAACGCTGAAAGACCTGCTCGCGTCGCTGGGCAAGAGCAGTTTTGGGCGTCACGACACGCGCGACCTCGCCACTGGCGTGGAATCCGGTGGCGCCTCCAAACAATACGAATTCGGCGACACGTTGAATATGGACATCAGCGGAACGCTTTTCAACGCCGTCCAACGCAATGGCGCGCGCATCCCCATCGAACTCGATTATCCCGACCTGATGGTCCATCAGTGCGAATATCAAAGCTCCTGCGCCACCGTTCTGCTGCTCGATTGCAGCCACAGTATGATTTTGTACGGTGAAGATCGCTTCACTCCGGCAAAACGCGTTGCACTCGCCCTTTCGCACTTGATCCGCACGCAATATCCCGGCGACTCGCTACACTGCGTTCTGTTTCACGATAGCGCCGAAGAAATCCCTCTCGGCAAGCTGGCCCGCGTGCAAGTTGGCCCCTACCACACCAACACGCGCGAAGGCTTGCGCCTGGCCCAAAGAATTCTCTCGCGCCAGAAGAAAGACATGCGGCAGATCATCATGATTACCGACGGCAAGCCTTCCGCTCTCACGCTGGAAGACGGCCGCATTTACAAAAACGCCTTCGGCCTCGATCCTCTGGTCGTCACGCAGACCCTCGAAGAAGTTGCCAAATGCAGGCGCGCCGGCATCCTAATCAATACTTTCATGCTCGCCAGTGACTACAGCCTCGTCCACTTTGTGCAGAAAATTACCGAGCTTTGCCGCGGCAAAGCCTATTTCACCACTCCCTACACGCTTGGGCAGTACCTGCTGATGGATTACGTCGGGAAGAAGACCCGTAACATTCATTAAGCTCGCTTGTCCGCTTCCCCATTTGGCACACCCAGCTTCCGCCCAGATTGACGCTAAGAATTCCGCAGCCTAATATAACTCCGCAAAGTTCACCGGAGACACACGCATGAAGATTGGCCGCCTGGCTCTGATTCTCATTTTCTCGCTCACCGTATTCGCCTCCGATTCTCCCGACACCCGTGAAATCACTGACCCGCAATCTCTCAGCTCGCTCGCCGAACCCGGCGCGGCTCCTGTACCAATTGACGATCTTTTCTATACTCGGTCTGTGACCGGCGGAGCTTGGTCGCCCAACGGCAGGGAAATCGTCTTCACCACGAATTTAACCGGCCGCTTCAATCTTTGGAAAGTAAACGCAGAGGGCGGCTGGCCCGTCCAGCTTAGCCAGTCCGACGACCGCCAATACGGCGGCACTTGGTCGCCCGACGGAAAATGGATCGTGTTTGAATCCGACAAAGGCGGAGGCGAGATCTACGATCTCTTCGCCATCCCCAGCAACGGCGGCGAAACCATCAACCTCACTAACACTCCCGATATTTCCGAAAACGGCGCTGTTTGGTCGCCCGATGGCTCGCGCATGGCTATCTCGTATAAGCCCAAGACAGCCTCCGCCATCGACGTCGCCATCCTCGATTGGAAAACGCGCGAAGTTCACAACCTAACTCAGGAAAAAACCAAAGATCACGTCTGGGGCGGCGCGTTCTGGAGTCCGGATGGCAAATACATTTATGCCACCCGTGCGGATGCAGGTTTCAACAACTCCGACGTCTATCGCGTTGACGTCGCAACCGGAGCATCGGAAAACCTGACCCCACATCAAGGCCAAAATCGCAGCAGTGTAAGTGCCGTCTCGCCCGATGGTCGCACGCTACTAATAACTTCGGACAAACCGGGCGGTTATCCGAACGTCGGGTTCCTCGATATCGCCACCCCAAAAATCACCTGGGCCACGGATACGAAATGGGAAGCGCAGTCCGGAGATTTCTCGCCCGACGGAAAACAGTTCACCTACCTCGTCAACGAAGACGGTCGCTCGGATGCCTACTTGGGCGATGTTTCCACACATCACAGCGCAAAGATCAATTTTCCCGCCGGGCTTAACACTTACGCAGGCAGCCCAAGTTCCTTTTCGCCCAGAGGAGGACGTCTTCTCGTCGACCATCAAAGTTCCACTCAACCGGGCGATCTGTGGGTGTACGACATTTCAAAGCAAGCCCCGCAACAGCTCACCATCTCCGCAGTCGCAAGCCTGGCCTCTGCGAAAATTCCTCCGTCTGTCCTAGTTCATTACAAAAGTTTCGACGGCAAGATCATCAGCGCATTCGCATGGATTCCCTATAATCTGAAGCGCGACGGCTCGAATCCAGCAATCGTCCTCCCGCACGGCGGTCCCACTGGTCAGACCACCGATTATTTCAGCCGCACCACCATCGCCTTAGTGTCTCGCGGCTACATTTGCATCGCACCCAACGTTCGCGGATCCACCGGCTATGGCATGGATTTTCAGAAGGCCAATAACAAGGACCTCGGCGGCGGAGATTTGCAGGACGAAGTGTATGCCGTAAAATTTCTGGAAGCTTCTGGCTACGCCGATCCCAAGAAAATCGGCATCACCGGCGGATCGTACGGCGGCTTCATGACCCTGATGGCCATCGGCAAGACGCCCGATATTTGGGCCGCCGCGGTCGAGGAATACGGCATCATCAACTGGCTAACCATGATGAAAAATGAAGACCCTTTCCTCCAGGAGTATGAGAAATCCATTTTGGGAGATCCCGAGAAGGACCGCGCCATTTACGAAGCCGATTCCCCGCTCGCATACATTCGCAACACCAAAGCCCCGCTCCTCGTTTTGCAGGGCGATAACGATATTCGCGTTCCCAAAGAAGAAGCCGAGCAGGTGGTTGAAATCCTGAAGCAAAACGGCAAAACTGTAGATGTCCATTATTACGCGGCCGAAGGCCACGGTTTTACCAAGCGTGAAAATCAAATCGATGCTATGCGCCGCATGATCGATTGGTTCGACCGCTATTTGAAAAACACGCGGTCCAACTGAGATTCGATCGTGGAATTGTTCGGCGTTTCAACGGAGCATACATGAGCGTGAAGAGTCACCTGCGGAGCTTTCTTGGCGGGAAAAAGTTGCGAGCACTGCCGTCCGGCGAAACCGCTCCGCCGATTACTTTAGCCGATACCAGCGGAAAGAAACGCTCGCTCGCCGAAGCGTTGCAGAATGGCCCAGTCCTCGCCGCTTTTTTCAAAGTAGGCTGCCCCACCTGCCAGTTCACCATGCCATTCCTTTCGCGCTTGCATCAGCGTTACGGCGGCCCGGAATTCAGCCTGCTGGGAATTTCGCAAGACGATGCGCGAGATACTCGTGAGTTCTGCGAAGAATACGGCCTGCAGTTCCCCGCCCTGATTGATGAGCACGGCTTCCCGGTTTCCAACGAATATGGCCTCACGAATGTCCCGACCATGTTTTGGATCAACACCGCCGGCCAGATTCAGCTGACCACCGTAGGATTTTCAAAGTCCGACCTGGAAAAAATGGCGGCTCAAGCGGCACAAGTTACAGGCAAGCCGCCCGCGCCTCTCTTCAAACCCGGCGAAGTCGTCCCCGAAACAAAACCGGGTTGAGGATCCAAAAATTAGGTTCCGGGGGAACCGACAAACTATATCCGGAGTGCTTTAGTTGCAGTCCTGTAATAAGTTAGGTAGCCATAAGAAACGCTTGAATGCCCCATTAGGTTTTATGAGGTTAGTGACGAAATAAACGTCTTTCCAAATGCATCGACTCCAAATCCATCCAACGACGGTGTCGCGTGGTGGGGCGCGATACTTTCCTCAATCGTGTTTTTGTGGGACATCTACAAATACCGTCACGCAGGACCAGGGCTGCGTGTCGGGGTCAATCCGGGAATGATTCTAATGCCCTCGGCGGACAAAAAGACCTTTGTAGTAACGGAGGTAGTCAACACAGGCGATCGCTCAACCTCACTTACGAATCTAGGTCTCGCTTACTTCGTGTAACTTCCCCCAGTGCAGCCTTCCCCGTGGGAATTGAAAGCGGGCGGTTTGTGGCGAGGTATGACGGAGCAAACGGCTGAGTTAGAGGAGTGGGCGCGGAGAGATATTTTATATTTTGATCTTTATCACTCGCACGGAAAGAAACCCCTGCGGAGACGAGTCAGGATTAAATGAATGGCGCGTTATGGCCTTTACCAAGATCTTGGAATTCGGACAATTTGACTTCGAACTAGATGAAAGAGGACAGAAATCAGCGCTGGATAGAAGAACCAACCATTTCTCCGTCAACAAAGTTAAGAGTTACCAGAGGCCCCTTCTGCACATTCAAAACTAACGGAGGACGAAAGCAAACGATGCAAACCCCGCCCTTGTGGCGCACACTTGGATAGACAATCCCTGCTGAGCCGCTAGTTAACAAACGGAATCCGAGTGCTTGTGAGGCACCATAACTATTCGGATCTAAGCAGTCCACAAAGTCTGAATCTCCCCGGATATCATGAAATTCGTGTCTGAAGTCAGCCAGGTAATCGATGTATTGGGAATCCTCTTTTTGTTTCCATCCTACTTCTCTAAGCTCGACGGTTCTATAAAAGGCTACTTCAGTTTGTGAAGTTTGAATTTCGAAGGCCGCATACCAAGCTCCGCGCTCTTCTTTATTGAACCTTCCTCCATTCGGACGAGGATGTGTAAATGACGCGTTCACTATATGTGCAAACGGGAAACCGGAAACCAGTTCCATCACGGTTATGCCAAGTAGTTTACCGCTCTCGCCCAGTAACCTATCATTCGTCGCACCCTCTAACTCTGTGAGGTCACTAAGAAGTTGATCGTCGTTTTGGGCCAGAAGATTGACGATAGGCTTACCGCCGTCGCTATAGTGAGACGGGATTAGACGATGAGTTTTATCCTGTTCGATCTTAGTTTGCTTTGGAAACTTCATCTACCGCCGCGACGAGCGTCCAACAATTGACGAACTCTCATAAGAGCCGGTATGCCACCGTTTTTCACATAATTTAATGGCGTGTCGCCGCCAAAAATTGGATTCGTATTTGGCAAAGTCATCCAAGCATCCGCGAGCTTCTGGCTGTAAAGTATGTTCAGCGCCTTGTATATCCCAATTAAAAGAGAAACCCGCGTAAGTTGGTCCGCGTTCAGCACCACTGTTCTCTTCTTTAATGCGTCGTAGAAAGTACCGTGGGACATTCCGCCGAGCAAATCCCGAGTATTCTCCTCTGATAGATCCCAGTGTGATGCGATCCGGCGAAGGCCCTTGATCGCAGCCGGGCTGAGTCGTGCTTGGTTTTCCCTGCTGGACAAATCGACGGCTATGTCCCATGTGAAGCCGACTACAGGCTGTTGCAAGGTTGCCATAGCAAACTCCATTTATGACTATATTATACTCCAACTCTGACAGAATGCAAGAGGTTCTAGAGTATTTCAATTAACCAGTTTAGAATCAGATAATTATGCATGCCATGCAATCTACTGAGCCGGATAGAGGGCACCGATCACCGCTGGACTTTCCTCGCAATCCGTTACAATTTGAACAAAGGATCTGAAACCCCTTCGGATAATTGTTCCGCTTGATCCATCTCCAAAGCTTGAGGTCCATAGCGACGGCCGGTCGTGCCAACGCGCACCACAGAAAAGTATTATTCCCCGTGGGTAAAGGTCCGTCAGGACGCCCTCGATCGTGGGATTGTGGCCGCTCGGGACGCTTTTATTCAGGAACAAAACCGGAACAATTCTTAGCCTACCTTCGAAAACCAGCGTTTTTATTGGCTATTCAGCGACATTTAAGGTTCCGGGGGAACCTACTTTTCACAAAACGAAGAAATTCAGAATTACGCTGGACTCGGATCCAAAAATGACTTTTTGTGCTTGGGAGGTTTCAACCGCTTGTCCGGAATCAGTCTCTCAGCAGGAGGCATCCCAATTCCCGCCCGCGCTCGTCGTCGCGTTTCTTTCGAAATGTTTATTCTCTTCTTCTTTTTCCGCATACAAGGGGAGCTTGATCCGAGTGGTCGGCCTAGTCCCAATCTACATCCTAATATAAGCTATCGCCCAAGACGCATCTGCAGAAGAAATACTGGAGCTTAAGCCTCGCTCTGCCTAAAATTCCCAAAGCCTCGTCAAACGTGCGAGTCGCCAGCCACAGAGCTTCACTCATAACAACATGAAGAAAGCCTTTCGCGCCGCCACGACTTCGCTTTGGCTAATCCTCCTCGTTGCCCTGCTGCTGCGCGTGGGTTTTCTCTGGCAATATCAACACGACCACCCTCGGCAAGCCGTCAGCGTCGTCCCATTTTTGTTCGAGTCCGGAAACATCGCCCATTCACTCGCCATCGGACAAGGTTTCGCTTCGCCCTTCCGCGTGAACACTGGCCCCACGGCCTGGATGCCCCCGGTTTATCCCGTGCTTCTCGCCGCCATCTTCCAAATCTTCGGACCTTACACCTTCAACTCGTTCCTCGCCGCCGCTCTCGTCAATATTTTTTGTGCGACGCTCGCCTGCATCCCAATTTTTTTTGCCGGCAAACGTATCGCCGGTCTCAGCGCGGCTTCGACAGCCGCATGGCTCTGGGCCATTTTTCCCAACGCGATCCTCATCCCCGTCGAAAGCATGTGGGACGCCTCGCTCTCCGCCCTCTTAGTCGCCACCATATTCTGGGCCACCATCGCGCTCGCCAAATCACAGCGCTTTCGCAATTGGGCCGCCTACGGATTCCTCTGGGGCTTCACTCTCCTCACCAACGCTACGCTGATGGCGCTACTTCCGCTTCTACTAGCCTGGCTTGCTTATAGCGCTCACAAACAAAATCGCAAGTGCCTCGGCAATCTCGCACTTTCAGTCGCCATCGTACTTTTGTGCTGCGCCCCCTGGACCATCCGCAACTACAAAGTCTTCCACACCTTCGTTCCCCTGCGCTCAGGCTTGGGCCTCCAGTTGTGGCTCGGCAACAACGACAACACGCAGGACATCTTCCGCGCCGAGCGCCACCCGATCTACGACGCCGCCGAACGCGCGCAATACATCCAGACGGGCGAAGTCGCCTACATGCACGAAAAACAAACAACAGCCGTTCACTACATGCTGTCGCATCCCGCAAGAGAAACGCATTTAGTTACTCGCAGAATTATTTCTTTCTGGTCCGGAGGCACTCCCACTCCGCTGAAGGATTTCCTGAACGTGGATTCAACGTGGTTTCGCTTCGTGCTTCTTTTCAACTTGCTTGCGGCGTCCGGCGCGCTCCTCGGAGCTATATTTCTGATTCGCCGCGGCAGTCCCTTCTGGTTCCCCGCCGCAATTTTCCCGCTGGTTTTTCCCTGGGCTTACTACCTCAGCCTCGTCTTGCCCCGCTATCGCCTCCCCATCGATCCGGTTATACTTCTACTCACCGCGATCGCACTAGAGAGTTTATTCCGTGGCAAACATGTCGTTCGTCTCAACAACGCTTAATCTAAATTTCGAATTACGATTTCCCCTCAAGACTCTTCCTCAAATCCGGCCCCATACGCTCCACAATCGATTCCTCCGGATCGTCTCCCACATATTGCTGAATCACCGCACCGTCCCTGCCAATTAAGACGTACGTCGGCAGCGCGCTAGCTCCATACTGACGCATGATCTGATGATTTGAATCCAGCTTCTGCGTCCAGTTCATTCCGTTTTGCGCCACAAAAGAGCTCCACGCCCCTTCGTCTTCATCTTCGCTGATACTCACCACCTCCACTTGATCGCTGCCATAGGTCGCCTGCAACTGTTTCAACCCCGGCAAAGCGTGTCGACACGGCCCGCACCACGTCGCCCAAAAATCCAGAATGGTCACCTTGCCGCCCGACGATGACCCTCCGCCCTGCCCCGAAAAATCCGGAGCCTTCTGCCCCGCGCTGATGGGAGCCCGCGGCATATTCTCATCGTCAAATATTTTTACCGATTTTGCCTGGCTGCTCTTCTGCGCGCGCGCTCGTCGCGCCAGTTCCCCCAGCGAAACCGTCTCATCCTGTTGCGTCCAATTGTTTTGAGCGACGTTCTGTGAACTTTGCGAAGTTGTCGCGCTGCCCGGCTTCTGAGTGCTCTTCGTCGTTGACGCTGCGGACCCGGCCGAAGTCACCGACGCCGCTAGTTCGCTCGCGCCCGGCGACGCCGTCTGCCCCGCCGCGACCCCGGCAAATACCCACGAGCTTGCAATTAACATGAATGAACCAGCAAAGAACTTTCCGCGCATGATGACCTCCTGGCAGAACCACTTCGTCTTTTTCTAGTATGCGTGCAAGTCAGGCGGGAGAATCTACGTCGACAGATTCAGTGGCCAATTGAAAACTGTCCGAAAGGACAGGCGCTGTGCTCACGTCAGTTGCATGCTTGGCAGATTCTGCTTTTTCCCGCACATGCAGGACGTTGAAATGCTTTTTCCAGGAAGCCTGCAACCCTGGATTCATAAAGCCGTGGATTCGTTGAATCTGCCGTGACTATAGCCGCCGCGCTCACCACGCTCATCACCCTGATTTTAAAAGCCGGTCAACCCGCGGCCCTGGCGACCACTCTGCTCGTTTCACTTGGGTCGATGCAAACGCGTCGCGGCGCCGTGGTCATCGTCGCCGGCGTCCTACCAATTGCCGCCATCGGGGAGCCTATCGCCGGTTTCGTCTTATACACACCGAGATTCGCCCAGCCGCAGGAAAAATATGATTGCGTTCCGTCCTATTGACTCTGAACGTCTTGGACCGCCCCTCTGTTTAGTATGTGTTGGTACGGCCTAATCCGGGGTAAATCCAGCCAACACCATGGCATTGGCAGCTTCAGGATTTTGCATGAACGTCCGCCACACCAACCCCGTCCGCTGATTTTCCGCCATCAACGCCATGATTCCTACATCAATGCCCACCACGTCACTGTCGTACCAGCCCGTCAGCGGATTGAACCCATCCACAAATCCGTACAGTTGCCACGCAGCAGGATAACTTCCTCGAATGGTTCGCAACACCTGTATGCAATCGGAATAAAGAAATGGCAGCGACCCGCAACTCGCGCACGGCACAATCGACCCATCAATCGGACCCATCGCCGGCGGGCCGCCCCAGGAAATATACCCGTTCACCGAATCCGACGAAGTGATTCCCCACAAATTGCTCGAGTAATCCGCGAACTGCGAAGCCATATCGATGCAGAACAACCGGTGCGCCGTGGTCGCTGTAATCGAATTCTGGAAATAATCAGCGAATGCGTCCTTTTTGTTTCGGAAATCAAACCACGCATGCGAATACTGATGAATGAATAGCGGCGGGCTCCCGGAAATATAGGTTAGCCCATCATAAGTAATCGTCGGCCTGGCCCAGGCAGCCCAGCTCGCCGGTGACACTGGATTCGTCGTGGAACCAATCGCCAGCAGATACAGCATCATCAGTTCGCTGTAAGTATCCCAACGCGTAGTGAGAAATCCGCTTTCCGGCGTCCATCCCTGTGAAAAAGTCGCGCCGCCATTCAGCATCCATGGCCAGATCACGCGTTCGTAGATTTGCGTCGTCATGCTGACAATGTCCGGATCGGTGAAATGTTGCCGGCAAGTCAGCACACCGCAAAGCAATATGGCGCTGTCGATCGACGACACTTCAGACGTGTACGCCCGCGCGCCCGTGGACAAGTCCACAAAATGATAAAAAAATCCGTTCACGTTTTGGATTTCGTTCAGCAGAAAATTCAGCGTGGTCTTCACCAGCGCCACGATGTCAGCAGTCTGCCCATACCCGCGGCTGTCGCCTATGCAAAGTGTCGTCAGCCCAAATCCCGTAGACGCAATACTGGAAATCGTGCTGGCATCATTCCCCGCGGCCAGGCTCCGGTCTTTCATCAAGCCCGTGTTCGGATCCGCACCTTGCCAGAAAAAGTTATAGGCCACACGTTCGATATCGTCCATCAATTGATCGTCCGTGCCGGTATATCCGCCACCACCACCGCCGCCCGGTCCCGTGCCGCCGCTCTCGCCACCGCCTCCGCAGCCAACGTCCAACAACACGCTGCCCAGTAAAGGAGACAAAACCGCAGTCTTGCCGAGCGCAGCCAGAATTTCGCGTCGCGTAGGTTTGTGAATCATCAAAATTTCCGCCATTCGCCCAGCACCAATAGGTTCGTCATGAAGTTGCGAACGATGTCGCCTGAGGCATAACTGATTATATCAATCGCAGAAAACACCCAGCGAAGCTAAACCGAAATCGCGTCCTGCGGCGCAAAGCAATTGTTCAAGTTGGAACTGGCCCTTACGCCTGATTTTCCGGACTGGCTGGCCATCTGGGCAAGGCGTCAGGTCCCTACTTCAGTGCAAAAAGCTTCTCGAAAAGCTCTTTCGAAAGCCGAGCACCTTCCTCGGTCAATGCGACAGATTTGGCTTTGGTGGCCGGATTCGAGATGTAGTCTTTCTCGTGCAAGGAATCCATGATTTGCCAATCATGGCCCTTCCACGACCGCAATCCGAATCTGTCCCTGAAAGAAGTAAGATAGAGTAGCGCCAACACCGTTTGTTCCACTTTTTCCTGATCAATGTCCATCGAGCGCCTCGGCATTCTCCAGGATGCGGAAAACAAGAATTTATGAGAGCTGATCCCAATTCTTGCCAACTCCCTGAAGACTTCATACACCCTCGCCACGCTGGAGTCTAGAACTTGAAGGAATAATCGAATGGCGCCATCTCATGGCCTGCCGTTGGGAGGCGGCGACCATGAAGAGGAAGGTAAAAGGAGGGAAATCAAATCGGCAGAAAACCACGCTCGGGCTTCCTGCCCTTGAACACGCCAAAACCGCAGTTCTCGATAGCTTACGATCTCCAGAATCGCAACGTAGCTACCGCCGCTCAATGGATGATTTTGTCCGCTGGTATTGTATTGTTCTGAGCCTCGACTATCTTTCAATAAGACGGTTGTCACCCGCTATCGAATTCATCTTGAAGATCACCAACTGGCTCCGGGCACCGTAAATGTGCGGTTGGCGGTGGTGCGCGGACTGGAGATGGCCAAACACAAGGACTTCACCGTAGCTACGGATGCGCAGGTCTACTTCTGCGATCCGCAGAGTCCCTGGCAGCGCGGCTCGAACGAAAACACCAATCTGCCGTTACGACAATACTTCCCTCGAGGCACGGACCTGTCTGGCTATTCGCAAGCGGATCTGGACAAGGTGGTGCTGCGCTTGAATCAACGTCCCAGAAAGACCTTAGGATTCCAGACTCCTGCGAGTAAACTTCACGCGAGTGTTGCGTCGACCGTCTGAGCTGGCAGCGTGGATCAGGCATTCGTGTGGTGAATTGGCTGGGTAGCACAAAAAGCTGCTTTATTGGGGAAATTGGTCGAACTTGTCCGGCTAGTTTAAACCCTATGGTGTGCTCGACTTGTGAAGCGCACGCGTCAAAAAATAAATTACTTTCATTACTGTGTCGCTATTCCATTGACAATCGAACCGCATGCGCACAGTGTGATTGCGGACCTAGGATTCTTCAGTTCACTGCACGCGACGGAAGTTACCTGAACCACCCTCGGTTACACCAAACCGCAACATGTTTAAGGAGATCGATGACTACAATCACGCACAGGGACCAATTACGTGGGCTCACGCTACAGAACGAAGTCAATCGTCTATTCGACGACAGTTTTATTCGCGACCGCTCGGCTCATGCTGACCTAGCAACGTGGGCGCCGGCCGTGGACATTTACGAAACCGAGAATGAATTGGTCGTAAAGGCTGAACTGCCGGATTTTCAAGAAAAAGACATCGACGTTCGCATTACAAACAACACTTTGACTATCCGCGGCGAGCGCAAGTTCGAGACGGGCGTCAAGGAAGACCATTTCCTCCGCATCGAACGCGCATATGGTTCATTCATGCGGAGCTTTTCGCTGCCGAACACAATCAACGCGGAAAACATTCGAGCTGATTATCGCAACGGGATTTTGACCTTGCATATGGCCAAGCGTGAAGAGTCCAAACCGAAGCAGATCAAAGTCAGCGTCGCAACAAACGGCAAGTAATTCCACGCAGTTCACATGTGTTGGGCCGAGGTTCGTTCCTCGCGCCGACAACCAAGGAGGTTGCCATGATCGAAAACAAAGAACTATCGAAACAAGATATCGCGCACCGAGCGTACGAGCTTTATGTACGACGGGGCAGTGAGCCCGGAAAAGATGTTGAGGACTGGGTCAGAGCAGAAAAAGAGCTGACTGGCGAAGTTGGTGTAGCGCCAGCAAAGACTATGACCGCACAAGCCGGTCGCAACCAAAATTAATTGACGCTCCAAGCGTCAAAACCCTGGTCGTTTGGAAGGGGCGGATTTCCCGCCCCTTCCCACTCCTCCACTTAGTTGGCCATCTTGCGCAACCCCTCGACGACCCGTTAAGTCCATCTGGTTAGTTCTGATATCCGCTTTCCCGATTAGAAGCCTTCTCAGGAGTTGAGGGCAAGCTGGCAAGGCTTACTTTCTCAGGTCCGCGAGCCACTGATCTAGAACTTCCTGCTTCTTTGGCTCGATCGTGATGAAGGTGATTCCCATCCCCGAGTTGGGCCGCGAATAAGCTACTTTTCCTATCGCAATGAAGTTCACGCCCCCATGCGAGATTTGCAGTCTGACCTTGGTGCCCTTCGGGAACGGCGTCACCGTTTCGACAAAGCATCCCAACAAGTTCAGGTTCTCAATATGCGCCGCAAGCTGCTTCTCAGACTGTAGGTCGGTGAGATGGATGCCGGCCACGAACGAATGACGGGGCGCGCGATGGCGTTTGGATTCAATCGGAGGAACCTTCATAAATGGCTACGCTCCAGCCTGAAAAGATACCGCGTTAGACCTATACAACAAGTTCGGGCACCTCCATCTCACCGGCGGTGAAGGCGGTGTTGAATGCCCGGACGACAACAGGATCGAACTGGCTACCGGCGCTTTTCATGATGATTTCTTTGGCTTCGAATGGCGACGTGGCTTTGCGGTACGGACGGTCGCTAGTGAGCGCATCATAAGCATCAGCGACGGAAATGATGCGCGCCTCCAGCGGGATGTCCTCTCCTCGAGTCGGATGGTGTCCCGAACCATCAAAGTTGTCGTGGTGCGCAAGGACGATCGGAAGGATTCGATGGAGCGCGCCGCCGACGGGGTGCAGGATTTCTCCTCCTTTTTCAACGTGCGCCTTAACTTGCTCGGTTTCTTCGCTGGTCAGGCGCGCAGCCTTATAAAGAAGATCGCGGCTGATATCGAGCTTGCCGATGTCATGGAGGAGTGCCGCGGCGCGGACGTCTTCGATGCGTTCCTCCTTGAATCTAAGCGCTGAAGCAATCTTTGCGGCATATATCGAAACTCGATAGGAGTGGTTCTGCGTGTATTTGTCCTTGGAGATGAACTGGCGGAGAATGAGAAGAACGCCGTGATAGGTTTGGCGCAACTCCCGAAGCTTCGCTTGGTTGCGGTCATAGAGAGTGCCCATCGCGTAGGCGGTTACCATTAGCGTCGCGCCCCAAAGAGCGATGTCAAACCATTTGCTGTCAGCCAGCGTTTGCCCGCCATGAGAAGCGAATAAACCCGGGTTGAAATAGGTCAGCGAAACGACCAGGGCAAAGCTCAGCAGCGCGGTCATCGTGGCGTGTCGGCGACCGTAGAAGTACGCCGAGAAGATTGTCGGGAAGAAATAAAAGCCAAGCACAGCACGGTGCATACTGACCATATAATTCAGCAACATCGCGATCAGAAACAGAGAGAGGATCAGCCAGAGCTCGCCGTTGATTTCGCTCAGGCGGCGCAACCAAGGAGACTTCATGATTTATTCCTCCATCGACGCTGGCCTTGGTTCTGGCTAAGAAAGTTACTTGATCCGAGATGGCCGACCGAGTAAACAATATCGAACCATGATTCACGAAGTCGTATTGGAAGCTTGAGAAGCCGAACACTCATCAGACAACCCCTGAATGATAATCGTATGGAAAACCGCAGCCGACAATATTCCTGATGTGAACGATGTCGTCATGGTAACGCGTGAGGGTGTTTGAAGCTCCGCTCTCCCCCCGAGGTCCGTGATTCGGCAGACCAGCCGGGCAAGAATTTTTCGTGTTCGGTGAGGGTGCTGCCCCGGCACGCTGATCTAACGTCTACCGTCCAGCGGGACTCCGCGCGGCTCGTGCTACCCACCGTTTGGCGGATTTTGTTGGGTCACAAGAGCATCCGGGTCACCGAACGGCGTTACAGCCGCTGGATAAAGACTAGGCAGGACATGCCAGATCGTGAGGTTTTGAAGGTTATTTCAAATCGAGGGCGGGAACAAAACAGGAACATTGCGTAGTGACACGATTTAAATGACCAATAAAACATTGGCTAAGTTATGGCGGAAGCGAGTGGGAGTCGAACCCACCTTCGAAGCCCGCGAAGGGCTCGAACGGCAGCTTTGAAGGCTGCGAGGACCACCGGGCCCCATGCGCCTCCGGACTTAATCATAGACGTGGAATTATAAGTGTGCAGCGTGAAGCGTTCAACTTTTCGCGGGAACAGCGGCAAACTTTTTGCGAGCGAGGTCCAGCAGTTTCGGGTCTGTACAGACTTCATAGTACGCGCGCGTTCCTTGCGCTCCGATTTTCGCGCCTGGCAACAACTGGCGCACGAATCCTTTG
>JABDEK010000071.1:0-223 GCA_013287135.1 Acidobacteriota bacterium
TTGCCCCCCAAGCAGGTCGATGCGCCGCAACTGCTCCTGCGCAACCGTCAGCGGCGCCCCGAGGTCGATCAGCAAGCTCGAATGAGTGTGCCGGATGGCGTGAAACCCACATCGCGAGATCTTGAGCGAATACAGGATCGGCCGGAGTTTTCGCTGCACCACCTTGTTTGCGCTATTTTCGGGTCCGCAAGACGTGGGAACAGAAGCGATGCGCGGAAGTGAG
>JABDEK010000071.1:233-21080 GCA_013287135.1 Acidobacteriota bacterium
ACCTTGTTTGCGCTAATGCGATTGGGTTCCACTGTTTCTTTATCGATATTCACTTGCATTAATAACCTTTATTAAGTAAGGTTAACTATACGAACGATTCAGATGGATAGAACTTGGTCTGCGACCATGCTGCGTTCGACTGTATCGGTATTTGTTTTTGCCGTATCGCTTCATTTTCTTTTGCTAAAGGCAGCTTTCTCCCAGGGTGAAACTACCAGCGCGATCGTAGGTCAAGTGAGCGATGCAAGTAGCGCTGGAGTGCCGCGAGCTGCGGTAACGGCCACGAATAACGAAACTGGACTGAAGCGAAGCGCCACAACGGATGATTCGGGGCGATTCAACTTCCCACAGCTGACGCCCGGTACTTACACGGTAAGGGTGGAAGCCAAAGGCTTCGAACCACAGCAGAATGACGCTGTATTCTCAGCCCTGGGCCAGAAGCAAACTGTCGATTTCAGACTCAAGGTCGCACACTCAGCGCAGACCATTGAGATAAGCAGCGAAGCCCCTCTCATCAACCCAGAAAACCCTAATACATCCACGAATCTGAATGCACCAGCGCTGGAGAACCTTCCCAATCCAGGCGGTGATTTAACTTATCCTCTTCAGTTTGCCGCAGGCGCTCTCGTCAACACGGCAGGCGGTAGCAATGATTTTGTCGGCAGTTCGAATGGGTATGGCAATGTTGAGTTCAACGGGTTGCCCGCTCTCTCAAACGGCTATATCGTTGATGGCCTGGAAACGAATGATCCTCTGACCAACCTGAACAGCGGACTTTCGACAAACCTCGTCCTCGGATTGAATTCGATATCGGAAGTGACGGTCAATACCCTTTCCTATGCTGTCGATCAGGGGCGTTACGGCGCGTCACAGATCAACTACGTCACAAAGTCCGGCTCGAACCAGTTTCACGGGAATCTATATGAGTTGTGGAATGGCTCGAAGTTCAACGCAGCCGACTATTTCACGAATGCCACTCCGGGAAACCACAAGCCGCGCTCTACTGTGAACCACTTCGGAGGCAGTCTGGGCGGCCCGATTCTCGGCGACAAGTTATTTTTCTTCTTCGATGGCGAATGGATTCGCATTGCACTGCCCGTTGTCACAGCCGCTACCGTCCCAACTTCAACGTTCCAGAATTACGTTTTGCAACAACTCCCTTTGGGAGGAACCGATTCCGTCACGGGGTCAGCCTATCAACCATCCCCGCAGTCGGTGCCATTCTATCAGAAGATGTTTTCGCTCTATGGAAATACCAATGGAACACCTCTCGCGGTCCTTGGTTGCCCGTTTGATGTTGGTAGAGGTTCGCCTGCAATTGCCAATGATGGAAACGGGTGCGCCAATCGCCAGAGCGTCTCGCATTCAAGCGATGATCACGAACAGGTTCAGACGGCTCGAATCGATTACAACATCAATGAAAACAACACCACTTGGTTTCGCTTTCAGGCTGATACCGGGCTGCAAGCCGTTTGGACAGATCCCATCAACACTTTGTTCGACGCTCTTTCCCCTCAACCGCTGTATTCCTTTGCAGCGGGCTACACTCATGTGTTTTCGCAGAATCTTGTGAACTACTTCAACCCGGCATTTTCGTGGTACGAGAGCCTATTTGGCCCTGCGGATTTTCAGAAGACTCTTTCCGCATTCCCCATGGTTTTGCAAGGCAGCGGCGCGAATGCGCCTTTCACCACTTTGGGTGGGCTCGACAATACCTGGGTCCAGGGAAGGCGCGCCTCCCGGTTCTTTATCAATGACAACCTCGCTTGGAGCCATGGCGCGCACGAACTCCGCTTCGGAACCAATACCCGGATTTTTCGCCTGAACGACTATGACTTCGGCGAGGGTTCGGTCCCGACCGTGACCTACACCACTCTGCCGCAATTCATTTATGGAGTTGCATCTACCGCGACAAAGACGTTCCCCGTCTCGGCGAACGAACCCTTCAACTTTCTCAATCTTGATCTCTACGCCCAGGACACTTGGAAGGTAACCAAGAGGCTCACATGGACCTTCGGGATACGAGATACATGGAATTCCAATCCGCTGAATCCGCATCAGCAGATCGCTCGTTTGAGCGGTTCTTTCGATTCCCTCTCGCATGATGTGAATCAGCGCTTGAACGCCACCATTCACACTGGTCTCGACCACGTATTTTCCTCGACGCCCCTCGCGATTCTGCAGCCCAGAACTGCCATCGCCTGGCAGTTTGAACCCAAAACCGTCCTTCGCGCCGGCTTCGGACTTTTCAGCGACATCTTGCCTGGCGCCATCGCCGATGTGGTTGGCGTCAACCCGCCCTACATTCAAACTTTCCAGGGCGGACTTCTTGGAACAGTTGGTGGGACAGCAGTCGCGCCGGGAGTGCTTAACAGCGCGATTGACGCAACCGTGGCCGCCAATAAAACGTTCAGTTTAGGATTTCCGCAGGGCCAGCTCTCTTGCGCGTCGGCACAATCGAATCCCTCAACGTGCCTTCCCCCAGTCGCTATCACGGCGATGCCCAACGGAGAACTTCACGCGCCATACTTCATGGAGTGGAGCGTTGGCGTGGAACACCAGTTGGGAACGACAGGGAGCATCCACGCACAATATGTTGGCACTCGCGCATTGAACCAGCCGTATTTGACACAAGTGAACGGCTATCAAAGTGTCTGCGCAGGGTGCTTTGCGCCGTTTCCTTATGCGCAATCCACTGATCCTCGGTTCGGGGCAGTAACGCAATTTTCCACGGGTGCGAACAGTCACTATAACGGGTTGCAAATGACCGCTATGAAGCGCCTGGGGCACGGCCTCATGGGGCAACTGAACTACACCTGGAGCCGTTGTATGGACACCGTTTCAAACGGCGGATTCCTGCAGTTTTCGGCTGGCGGAATCCTCTCCCCCCTCCCGGGAGACTTGGCTCGCGACTACGGTCCCTGTGACTACGACATCCGGAACAATCTCAACGCACAATATGTCTATCAATTTCCCGTCAAGATCCAAAATCGGCTTCTTAGGTACGCGCTGAACGGCTGGCAAATATCGGGAACTGCGTTTTGGCATAGCGGGATTCCCTTCTCAGTCTTGAGCACGCCCTATTCAGCAAATGGAAATGGCATCGTGAACGGCGGTGGACCGCAATTCGCAAGCATTGTTCGCGGCTTGCCGCTCTATGAACACAATCCCATTTCCGGTGTCACACAACTGGGTACCCTTCAGTGGCTCAATCCCGATGCCTTTGTCTCGACCGTGGATCCGAGTACTGGGGCGTGCTTCGGGGGTGACCGCCCCGTGAATTGTCAATTCGGGAACCTCGGCCGCAACGCGCTGCGCGGCCCCAATTTTGCATGGAGTGACTTCTACCTAACGAAGTGGTTTCCGTTGACCGAGCGTGTGAAAATGCGATTCGACATCCAATTCTTCAATGTATTCAACCATCCGAATTTCGCGCTCCCGAGCATGGTTCTTGCTGGCATTCCGGGCAAGCCTTCTACCCAGACCGGGTTTGGAGCGCTTACCTCCACCACTTCTCCGCCAACGGGCCTGCTCGGCGTCGGTTTAGGCGGTGATAGCACGCCACGCATGATCGCGTTCCAATTGCGCCTGGAGTTTTAGACTCGCTGTCGTTCAGAGAGACGAAATCAGAAGACCTTGGAGACTAGATCGGTCGGTATCTATTGCGAGTGGCGTAAAGTACGAGAGCTCCAACCAAACCGAAAACGATGAAGGCGATAGAGTACTGCTTCCAAGTCATCTCCAGTTCCGGGTCGATAACGGCAAGCCTATAGATAAAACGTTCAAGTGGGCGTAGCAACGGATCAAGGAACGTTTTTTTCGCCGCTGAAAACTCAGGTCATGTACCCGCCGAATGGATTGACGAGGACCGTCACGACAACCACGAACATGGCGTACTGTAGGAGGTTGGTAGCGCTCACATCGCGGCTCCAAAAAGCGACGGTTACGTTGGGACTGTTTTTTCCGGCAGCTAGGATCGCAAAGAAGCCCAGGACTCAACCTTGTGCTGGGCAAGACACTGGGCGTTCACTTCAGGTACGTACGCACGATGCCGATCAAATCATCGGCCGCTTCTTCAGATGATTTACTGTTTCTGGGCATGTGGTTACGAATGTGGTCTTCCATGAGCTCGCCCATTAGGCTGTTGATGGCACCTCTAGCAGCCGCGAGCCTTTGAAGAACGTCTGCGCACTGCTCATCGTCGTTGAGCGCTCGCAAAATAGCTTCCAACTGCCCGATTACTTTCTTGGTGCGGTTGACCAGATCCAGTTTCTCTCTTGAGGTATGTGACATTTTAGTTGACTACCCAGTAGGGGTATGGTATTAAACCCAGGGCCAGTACGGTACGGCCCAGGACAGGTTACCCATCATATGGACATTCTGATTCAAGAACCTCCAGGGAGTAGCACTCACCTGGAACTCCGCGAGCAGCGAGCATAGCACGACACACTGCTGAACTCCCGCTCGCTCTCGCGGAAACACAAAACAAGAGAGAGCGGGAATCTCTGCAGCCTGCTGTAAAGTTCCCCAACTCACAAACTGATTCTTAGAGTCGCGCGACGCTTTCATGAGCGCCATAGGGCGAAGTCTGCCTTGAAGGAGAACCACAATGCGCAATTTTTCGAACAATTCACCAGATTTGGTTACAAACCGGGGCCTGTATCGAGTCTGGGTACCATTGCGTGACGATGGAAAATTGCCGCTGGTTTCAATCTGGATTGATCCGTCCCGGGAGGCTTTCGAGACAGGTTCGGAAAAGGAATCCTCCGCGAGCGACACGACTTCAATTGTTTTGCCCGGAACCGAAGGGGACGTTTCCGATGCAGATGATTGGGTAGTCAAACGACCGTACGGCGGCACCAGATAACTTCGCAACTTCGCGCCTAATTCAGGCAGAGGAGAGTGGAATGTGAAATTCACGGTAAGAACGGCGCTATTCGCAGCACTTTCGATTTTGTTCTGGCTAAGCGCAGGGATGGCAGAAGTGGGAGGAAAAATTACAGGAGTGGTGAAGGACCAGACCGGCGGCATTATCCCGGGCGCAACGGTTGTTGTTCTAAATACGGCTACGGGTGTGAAGCAAACGACGGTAACCAACGCGGAAGGAACGTACTCGTTTCCAGTTCTTGCGGTCGGTCAATACGATATCGATGTGACTGCAGACGGGTTCAAGCCGAAATAAAACCAAGGGCCTACAAATCGACATCAATATGGCGTTAACGGTTGATGTGACATTGCAGATCAACGAGCAGAACGCGACGGTAACGGTGACGGAGGGAGCGGCTCAAGTGGAGACTTCGGACACGCAACTGGGCCAAGTGATTAACAGCGCTCAAGTGACCGCTCTTCCGCTTAATGGCCGCAGTTATACGGACCTGTTTGCAACGCAAGTAGGAGTAACGCCCCTAACGACGAGCGGCGCTGGGAACAGTACCTCGGGCGGCGGATTCGGGGCAGTGCCGGTTGCCGGCAACGCCAATACCGGGCAGTTTTCAATTAATGGCCAGCGCGAATCCGCGAACGGTTTCACACTAAATGGTGTGAGCGTGGAGGAGACGATCGGACAACAGGCCGGCATTATTCCGAATCTTGACTCGATTGCCCAATTCCGCATTCTCACCAGCAACGCGGACGCTGAGTACGGCAATTACAGCGGCGGGCTCATCAACGTAGTAACCAAGACCGGCGGAAACCAATTCCACGGCAATTTATTTGAATTCCTGCGCAATACCGATCTGGATGCGCGCGGCTTTTTTGATCCGACACGGGCGACGTTTCAGCAGAATCAGTTTGGGGGAACGATCGGAGGACCCATCAAAAAAGACAAAATATTTTTCTTCGCGGACTATCAAGGGGAGCGTACCGTAGAGGGAATCGAGACCGGAATCGTGAGCGTGCCGTCTTTGGCGAATCGCTTGGGCGACTTCTCCGATTCCGCGAATACGCTTACCGGGAAAGTAGCGAGCGCATTCCTGGGGCAAACACTCGGGAGCAATCTCAAATACGGTGTTACGGTGGGCGAGCCGTTCTACACGCCGGGATGTGTCTCCACCTCTCAATGCGTTTTTCCGAACGCGAAGATTCCAGAAACCGCTTTCGCAGTGCCTGCGCAGAAGATGTTGCAGTTCATCCCCGCTCCGAATCTCGGAGCAAGTGAATTTTCGACCGGAGCGGACCAGCTCCGCTTGAGCGATGATAAAGGGTCCGCGCGAATGGATTTCAGCACCGCGCGGTGCGGCAGGTTTTCGACCTACTATTTTGCGGACAACTACACTCTTGACAATCCATACCCGAGCGGCCTTGGGGGCGCGACACTTCCCGGTCCGAACGGTGCGTATGATGCGCTCTCAACTGGTACGGACCAGATGATGGTGATAAACAACACGAAGACCTTTGGTTCGAACCTCGTGAATGAAGCGCACATTGGCTACATCCGGCTGAACAACGATTTGGGCGTTCCGAAAGGCGGCGTAGGAGTGAGTCTTGCGGAACAAGGGATTTCTTCAGGTCCGCAGGGAATCCAGCAAGGCTTTCCGCAATTTGCCGGAGTGGAGATGCTCTACTTCAACACGTTCGCTGTGGGCACGAATCCGTTCTTTGTGGCCCAGGTGAACAACACGATCGACTCGGGCGACACGGTTTCAAGGGTGCTTGGGAATCACACGATGAAGTTTGGCGGGCAGTACATTCGGTATCTGGTGAAGCAGGCGCCGGATCTGGTCGCGAATGGCACGTTTTCATTTTTCGGATCGGGGACGCAGACGACGGGTAATGGGTTCGCGGATTTCCTACTGGGACTGCCGGATTTTTATTCGCAGCAGTCGTCCCCGCCATTCCACGAAACTTCCGCGACCGGCGGAATCTTTGCGGAAGATAGCTGGCGCGCGCGGCCGAACCTAACGATCAATTACGGTTTGCGCTGGGATTATATTCGCGGCTGGTCGGAAGAGCACAATCAAGGGACCACTTTGATCCCGGCAGTGGAGTCGCAAACATTTCCCGAGGCGCCGCTGGGGTATTTGGTGCCGGGAGATCGCTTGTCAAACGGTCAGACGCTTCCTTCGACGTTGGCGCACACGCCGATGGATGATTTCTCTCCGCGTGTAGGTATCGCCTATTCGCCTAACTGGTCGGATGGCTTATTGGGTGCGCTGAGCGGAGGTCCGGGCAAAACGAGCGTGCGCGTCGCTGCCGGCCGATTCTTCACGGCTATCGAGGGTCTTACCATTGCGTACCCAACTGGAAACCCGCCCTATGGGCTGACCTACACGAGTCCCGAGCCTCCGGAGATGGCCACCCCGTTCGTGGGCGCGCTCAGTGGGATGCAGTACCTACAACAATTTCCGGTTCAGGTTCCGGCTTACGGGCACTCACCGGCGAATTCAGACCCGAATGTTCCGTGGGATCGTTACACGCCGATTAGCGGAGCGGTGAGCTACTTCTATAAAAATAAGACACCGTATTCGATGGCGCTAAATCTTACCGTGGAACGCCAAGTCCGTTCGAAGACGGTGGCGAGTGCGAGTTACGTGGGATCGTTGGGACGCCACCTTCTGACCGTCGTCGAAGCAAATCCCGGGAATCCGGCGCTTTGCCTGAGCCTGAGTCAACCGCAGGACGTGATGCCTGGTACTCCAACGTGCGGACCGTTTGGCGAGAATCTGGTTTACACGCGCGCGGACGGCACGGTAGTTGACGGTACGCGGAACCTGGCCGGTTTTCCCAATACAATCGGCACGAACGCGTGGTTCAAGAATGTGGGCAATTCCAATTACAATGCGCTTGATTTAACGTTGAAGCATACGAGCGGGCGTCTGACGCTGCTGGCAAGCTACACCTATGGAAAATCGCTGGACGACTCTTCTAACTTACAGGAACAAGTGAATCCGTTCGATTATCGAGCGGAATATGGAATCTCGGCGTACGACATTAAGCATAACTTCGTGGTGAGCTATAACTACGAATTGCCCGTTGAAAAACTATTGCGTTGGAACAAGGGCTGGACGGAAGGCTGGGCATTGTCGGGAATCACGCGGTTTGCAACGGGTTTGCCGGTTACGTTTGCCAGCAACGGAGACAATTTTCTAGTCTATGCGCAGAACAACGGCATCAACTCGGTGAGCATAGATCTGCCGAACATTGCTCGCGGAAATCTTGATATCAATCACAATCCTCGGAACGGGCAACCCTATTTCAACACGACGCTGTTCAGTCCCAATGTATTAGGCACGCAAGGGAATGCGGCGCGTAGGCCATTTTACGGGCCTGGCGTGAACAACTTCGATATCGCGCTGCTCAAGGTGACCAAATTGAGAGAGAGCCGATCCCTCGAATTTCGGTTTGAGACGTTCAACACGTTCAATCATGCGCAGTTCGATGGAAGCGGTTCAGTCGATGGGAACATCAATGACGCGACGTTCGGCAAGGTCGTGAAGGCTGCGTCGCCACGGATTTCGCAAGCCGCGCTCAAGTTTCTATTCTAGGAACTGCCGCGGGGAGCGAGTGAGTTGCGCAAGTGCCCGATGTGTTTGAATGAATAAGTCAGGGGAGTTGAATGCGCACGCGAGACGAGCAAAGAAACTGCCACGCTCGAACTCGCGCCAGGGCACGAGTCTTGAGTAACTCACCTGCCGGAGCAGGGTCTTCGCGCCAATATATTAAGGATACAGCGCGCCTGCCTCGTGAGCAGGTGCGCTGAAGTGCCGAAGCTTGTTGGTTGAAGTCAAGCTCCCCAACCATCCGAAGCGGCCAGCTAGACGTGAGCCGATATTAGAAGGTGATCGGCGCGTTGATCCACAATATGACGCATTCGCTGTCTGTCAAATTGCACCACCTGTGCGCCTGAGTACTTTTGAAATACAGCGTATCGCCGGGTTCGAGTAGGTAACGCTCCAGCTCATCAAGCCAAACCTCAAGCTTGCCTTGTAGCATATAAAGAAGTTCTTCTCCTTCATGCTGGTACGACCCACCGCTGTTCGCCCGTGGCGCAATTCGCATCACCGTCGGTTCCATCATGGTCGTACCAAAAGCAAGAAGTTCCATTTGGACAGATGGTCGTGTCCAAAGCACCGGGCGGTCTTTGGGACGAACAAGCTTCCGGTATTTGTCCTCCGCGTTAAAAAACGAAAAGATTGTGGTTTTGTAGAACTTCGTTAGCCTGGAAAGGACTGAGTAGGGGATTGCGTAGCCTCGTTCTATCGCGTTTAGAAAATTCGTAGTGATTCCAGTTTCCCGGGCCACTTCGGGCAGACTAAGGTTTTTGCTTCTGCGTAATCCCGCTAGAATTGACGGAAGCTCGGGCAGTAGATTTTTTGAAGACAACAACGGCTTTGCGTCCGGCCCACGTTGCATTAGATGGCGAATCCCCGGAATGTTCACGCGAGTGGTTTTTCGTAGCCGCTGAATTTTCTTAAGCTCAACAACCATGTCACGAGAATAGACTCTATAACCGCCTGCGGTGCGCGCAGGCCTTAAGAGTCCAAGCTTCTCCCAGTTTCGCAGTGAGGAAGCGCTGACGCTTACAAGCCGGGCCACTTCGCCAATTCTGAAGCGCTCGTCCCTTTTCGTTATGTTTTTGAGGCTCAAATTGGAGAGCCATTCTCCTATATTGAATTTCTGAAGTCTAGTGGGCCTCAGCAGCTCATTAAATCCAAGCAGCTGATCTGGTGATCGCCAAAAACTCCCGAACAGAGAGAATGTGACCACAACGAGCGTAATTAACGAACATTACAGTGAAGTTGTAAGGATACGACTTAGGCGGCGCCGCACACTTCATAGCTAAACGATTGGGACCACGAGCCTTACGTTAACCCAAGACTGTGATGCGTTGGAGAGATTCTAACATCTTGCGGCGATTCCGCAGGAACTGTAAATTTCGGCCCCAGACTGTTTAAAAAGGTGGTTGCGGACGAGGCGACAAGTCCGACGGCTCGGCCATCTCGATACCTTCGCGTATGGAAAACAAATGCGTCTAGATATAGCCGCCATCTCCATCAGTCGGGAGACTGGCCAGCAAGATGTTCATTCATTTGTTTGGGTAGCGCCGAGGTCAACCATGAACCAGTTAAGAAGTTCGTTCATAGCGCGATTGTTTTGGTCGCGTCGTTCCGTGACGCTTGTTGTGACATTGCTTTTTTCTCTAGTTTCGTCGATCCAAGCCGTGGCACAAAACGCTACGGGGCGAATCATGGGAACGGTTAGCGATGAACAGGGGGCCGCGGTTCCGGGCGCGAAAGTTGTTGTCACAAATACCGATACTAATGTGCGTTGGGAAACGGTCACCGGCGCCGATGGTACTTACCAGGTTCTCAACGTGCCCATCGGGAATTATCGCGTAGCCGTGGAGCATGAGGGATTCACGAAAGCTGTTTCCTCACCACAAATGCTCGAGATTAATCAATCGTTGCGCCTCGACATGCGGATGACAGTTGGGGCGCTCTCCCAAACTGTTACGGTCGGAGCCAGCGCAGCACAGGTAGAAACTGTCAATCCTACCGTGGGCGGGACCGTTACGGGTTCAACGATACAAAATCTTCCACTCAACGGCCGCGATACCCTTGATTTGGCGTTAACTCAGCCCGGCGTGACTCCGGCACTCCCTAGCGTATACGGAGCGACCGTTCCAACGGGTAACGTCAGTATTGCGGGGGGACGTGATAATTCCGTAACGTATTTACTTAATGGAGGAAACAATACTTCCGTGTCGTATGGCGTGCCTGTCATGGATCCGAATCCGGACACTGTTGAGGAGTTTCGCGTGCTGGAGAATAACTATACTGCGGAATATGGCCGCAGCGCCGGCGGGGTTGTCACCGTGGTGACCAAGTCGGGAACGAATCAGTTTCACGGAAGTGCTTACGATTACTTACGGAACGACGCATTCAATGCCAACACCTTCTTCAACAATGCCGCCGGCCTTCCGCGTCCGGTGCTAAAACGCAATCAATTTGGGGGCACGATCGGCGGACCGATGACGTTTCCTCACCTGGTCAATGGCAAAGACCGTTTCTTTTTCTTTTTCGGATACCAAGGGCAGCGCCAAGATAGCGTAACGGTTGGGAATGCGATCACCACTTATACGCCTGCGGAACTGAACGGTGACTTCTCCCATTCCGTCAATAACGGTCCTGACCCAAACGTGGCCGCCTTTCTTCAAGCCCATCCCTACTTCCAGTCGAATGCCGGTCTAGCGGCGAATGCGATCATCGATCCCACAAAAATCGATCCGGTCGCTCAAAACTACATAAAGGCCGGGCTAGTGCCAACTTCTGCGACCGGCATGCTGGTTCCCAATGGGCGCGCTACCGACAACCAAAACGGGTACCTTGGAAAACTGGATTTTAATGCAACCGAGAAAGACCGCATAACAGTCACCCTGGCCGGATTCTCGTATCCTCAACTAATCCCTTTTTCTTCGGTATTCTTACCGAATGATCCGAATGTTCCGGGCGCTCCCATCTTTAACAAAAATACGAACTATTTTGGAAACATCGTGTATACCAGGACGATTTCGCAGAACATGCTGAATGAGTTTATTGTAACCGCTCAACGTCTTGACTTTCAGGTAAACCAACACGCAAAGGCGCTTCCGGGGCCCGCGGAGCTGGGCATCACTGGCACGGGAACTCCGGTTGACGGCCCTCCCCTAATTGCTCTTCCTACCAGCCAACTTGCGTTTGGGTATCCCGCGATAAACCCAATCCAAAATCCCGACAATACCTACGAATTCTCGGACAACTTTACGCGAATTAAGGGACGGCACACTTTTAAGGTCGGCGGATCCTTTGTCATCGTGCAGAGCAATTCTACTAACTCATATTACGCCCAGGGTTTTACTTTCAATGGGCCTACGGGCAGCGGCTCCAAAAACGATCTAGCTGACTTCCTATTTGGCGATGCGGACATTTTTCAGTCTTTCCCCCCTGGCGTGAATGATGTTCACAGTAAGCAATATGCGGGCTTCTTTCAAGACGAGTGGAAAGTGACGCCGCGCCTGGTGCTCACGATGGGGATGCGCTACGAGTACGACACTCCGAAGGGGGACTCAAAATTCCCTCAAGCCTTTATTATTCCTGGACACCAATCGCAGATATACCCACTGGCGCCTTTGGGACTATTGGTACAAGGAGATCCGGGAGCTCCCAATGGGTCGACCTTCCCGGATAGGAACAACTGGGCGCCGCGCTTCGGTTTTGCGTGGGACCCACTCGGCGACGGGAAAACAAGCGTGCGAGGCGGCTTCGGTGTGTTCTATGACGTGCTGCTAGCCGGCGACAACATCCTGAATGCTTTTCAGCCTCCTTTTGCAACGGCTGCCACTCTAACTTTCTCGTCCTTTGTGAATGGACCAAGCACCATTCTGACTGATCCGTACGGGACGGCCGGCGTGCCGCCTCCACATCCACTGCCGCCTCCTCAGACTCTTAACTTCGTCACCGAGGGATTTATTCCCTTCGGCTCGCCAAGCACTACCTTTATTGACCCGCACACCCGAACGCCCTATATTTACCAGTATAATCTCAGCCTGCAGCGACAACTCGGAAAGGGCTTGGCCGGACAGCTGAGCTATGTCGGGAGCTCGTCTCATAAACTGACCACGCAAGTTGATCAAAATCCGATAATCCAAGGCACGACCACACGGGTTCTGAATACTCAGCCGGGACTTCAAATTCCGAATGCGTTTGGTGCGGTCCTGGCAACGTCCGGCGCGGCCAACGCAAGTTATAACGGCCTCCTAGCAAGCCTTACGAAGCAGATGGGCGACTGGCACTCCATCGGTCAAACTTTCTTCACCCTCGCTTATACCTGGTCTCATGAGATCGATGACGGGAACGAACTTTTTCGAAATTCGTCGCAGGTACCGTATTTTAACCACCATCAATTCCGCGCTTCTGGAGATGCCGACGTTCGTAATCGCGTAGTGTTAAGCGGGGGCTGGGAGCTACCGTTTGCTCACATGTGGGCCAGTGGCCCCGAACGACTGACTCGTGGGTGGACTTTATACTCGATAATTACCGCTCAGTCCGGCTTTCCAATGGATGTGATCGCGGGACTTCCTGGCCCAGCTGGCGGCGAATTCGTGCCGGGGCCATCTGGTTTTGGTGACTCTAATCTGGTCCGTCCCGACTGGGCTGGGGGCCCACCGCAGCAACTGGACCCGCATACGGTGCGGACAATTGAAGTTGGTGGTACGCCTGTCACTGGACGCTTCATCTTCGACCCGAGCGGACTATCGTTCCCGGCCTGTTTCAACAGCAGTGCAGCTCCTGGGACACCCGGTGGGTGCCCCCAAGCGACGTATGGGACGTTGTCGAGGAACTTTTTCCCAGGACCGGATCGAGTGAACGTTGACTTGTCTCTGGAGAAGAAAACAGCCCTCACCGAGCGAGTGCAACTAGCGTTCCGCGCCGAGTTTTTCAACGTTCTGAATCACACGGAGTGGCAGACCCCGCTAAGCGGCTCGGCGACCTTTTTCTCTCCGCAACTTGGCCAGATCACATCAACGTATGACCCCAGAATTGGCCAGCTGGCGCTCCGGTTAACTTTCTAAGGGTGGGGTGACAACAACGGGTAGTCGGATGTACGACTTTCAACGTTAGTGTCGGAACGCTCAAACTGCGGAAGGATCGCATTTACCAGCACGGAGGCACCCATGGCCACTCACACCAAGATTCAAACGAAATCAAAAACAAAAAATGCCGCCAAAACATCACAAACTACGAACGGGTCAAGCTCCTCCTCCCCCGTTCGCGAATACAAAATGTACATCAACGGCGAATTCGTGGAAGGGAGCCGCGGAAAATCTTTCCCGGTTTACGACCCTTCCACCGAACAAATAATCGCGCGGGTTCCCGAAGCCGACGAAAAGGACGTAAAGCGCGCCGTCGCAGTCGCGCGCGCCGCCTTCGATTCCGGACCATGGAACCAAACTACGGCCCAGGACCGCGGCCGCATTTTATTTCGCCTGGCCGAGCGCGTCCGCAAAGAAGCCGCGCATCTTGCCAACCTCGAATGTCGCAACTCCGGAAAGCCCATCGTCGAAGCCGAATACGACATCGCCGACGTCGCCACCTGTCTCGAATATTACGGTGGCATGGCCACTAAAGTTTTAGGCCACGTGAATCCCGTCCCGGATAACGCCCTGAGCCTTTCCCTCCGAGAACCCGTCGGCGTAGCCGCGCAAATCATCCCGTGGAATTTTCCGCTTCTGATGGCCGCGTGGAAACTTGCACCAGCCATTGCCGCGGGTTGCACCTGCGTTCTGAAACCCGCCGAACAAACGCCACTCACCGTCCTTGAATTCGCATCCTACCTTATGGACGCGGGGCTTCCGCCGGGCGTCGTGAATATCATCACGGGATTTGGCGAAGGCGCGGGCGCTCCGCTCGTGAAGCATCCCGACGTCGACAAAGTGGCGTTCACCGGCAGCGGCGAAGTGGGGAAAGCCATCGTCAAAGCCGCCGCGGACACCCTCAAGCGCGTCACTCTCGAACTCGGCGGCAAATCTCCCAACATTTTCTTTGCCGACGCCGATTTCGAATCTGCAATTGACGGCTCACTCTTCGGCGTCTTCGTAAATCAAGGCGAAGTCTGTTCCGCCGGCAGCCGCATTCTGGTGGAAAAGAAAATTTATTCTAAATTTGTCGAAGCCATGAGCGCCAAAGCCAAACTCATTCGCCTCGGCCCGCCACTGGAACGCGAAACAAAAATGGGCCCGCTCGTCAGCAGAGATCAATTCGATCGCGTACGCGCCTATCAGGAGATCGGCAAGAGAGAAGCCAAAGTCGCGGCGGGCGGGGGACGTCTCGCCACTCAGTCGCAAGGTTATTTTGTCGAGCCCACCATTTTCTACGATGTGGACAATTCCGCCCGTATCGCCCGCGAAGAAATCTTTGGTCCAGTTGCCACTGTCATTCCCTTTGCCAGCGAAGCCGAAGCTATCCGCATCGCCAACGACACGAAATTTGGCCTCGCCGCCGCAGTCTGGTCCCGCGATATTTTCAAAGCCTTTCGCGTCGTAAAGGCTCTCCGCGCCGGCGTCGTCTGGGTCAATCACATGCAGCCTACTTACGTCGAAGCGCCTTGGGGCGGCTACAAGCAATCCGGTTTCGGCCGCGAGTTAGGCCCCACCGGCATCGAAGAATATCTCGAAACCAAGCAAGTTCACATCAATCTCAATGAGCAGCCCATCGGGTGGTACTGAAATGCCCACGATTCAAATTCGCACTGCCATCCCGGGCCCGCGCGCCCAGGAGTTATTGAAACGCCGTGAAGCCGCGATTCCTCGTGGGGTTCTTCACGCCACGCCCATTTTCGCCGCGCGCGCCGAAGGGGCAACTCTCGAAGACGTTGACGGCAATCGCTTCCTCGACTTCGCCGGCGGCATCGGCGTCCTCAATGTCGGCCATCGTGCTCCGCGTGTCGTCGCGGCCATCCGCGAGCAGCTCGACGAATTTATCCATACCTGTTTCAGCGTTGCGCCGTATGAAAAATACATCGCTCTCGCCGAAAAATTAAACGCCATCACTCCGGGAAACTTCGCGAAAAAAACCTTCCTCGCTAATAGCGGGGCGGAAGCGGTCGAAAACGCAATAAAAATTGCGCGCGCCTACACCCGCCGCTCCGCTATCATCTGTTTTGAGGACGCATTTCACGGCCGTACGCTGTTGGCCATGTCCCTCACCAGCAAAACGCATCCCTACAAGGCCGGGTTCGGGCCCTTCGCCACCGAAATCTACCGAATTCCGTATGCCTACTGTTATCGCTGCTCTTACGGACTGCAATATCCTTCCTGCGAAGTTTTTTGCGCGCATCACCTGGAAGATACCTTCAAGCGCGTCGTGGCCGCGGAAGGGGTCGCCGCAGTTGTTGTTGAGCCGATCCTCGGTGAGGGCGGCTTCGTCACTCCGCCTCCGGAATTCTTTCTCATCATTCAGGAAATCTGTCGGCTCCACAAAATTGTCCTCATCGCCGACGAAGTGCAAACCGGATTTGCTCGCACTGGCACGATGTTTGCTTCTGAACGCTACGGCATCAGCCCGGATATCCTGGTCAGTGCAAAATCGCTGGCCGCCGGCATGCCTCTCGCTGCCGTCACCGGTCGCGCTGAAATTATGGACGCTCCCGACGTCGGCGGCCTCGGCGGCACCTACAGCGGCAATCCGCTCGCCTGTGCTGCCGCTCTCGCCTGCATCGAAACCCTCGAGCGGGAAAACCTCGCTGCCCACGCCACCGAAATCGGCGAAATGTTCGACCGTCGCGCCAGCGAATGGAAGAAACGCTGGCCGCTCATCGGCGAAATACGGGGTCTCGGCGCCATGCGCGCCATCGAACTGGTTCGCACGCCGGAAAAGAGGGAACCAGCGAAAGAAGAAACCGATCGAATCCTCCGCTACTGCCACGCCCACGGTCTGATCTTAGTTTCGGCAGGCAGCTACGGAAACGTAATCCGCCTCCTCGTCCCCCTCGTCATTACCGACCACGAGTTAAATGAGGGCCTCGATGTCCTGCAAGCCGCCATAGCCAGCGTCGCCGAAACCCAAGTCAAAGCCACACCTAGTTTGGCGTAGTCCGCAAGCCTCCAAATTCAAAAGGCTTTTACATCTGAGGCCCTCCACGCTTTTTGTTGTGCCGCCTTTCTTCGCGTGTGCCATCGATAAGAACGAAGGCGGCATCAAGGCACAATCGTCCCGAGCAGTGCCGGCAAAGCTGTTAAGTCGATCGTAGCAGTCCGATTATGACTCGCAGGGCGATTGCCTCAAAACTTGGGGTAGGCCTTTTGCGAGATACGCGATCGACTGACAAGTGAGCAATTGTTTTCGTTTATGGCCGAACTATTTTAGAGGTGCGACGTAAACAATGTGTCGCGCGAAAAACCAACACAAGAAAAACACAAGAGGCAGGTGCACCATCAACTGGAGTACTCCATACCCGACAATATCCCTCGCCTTCAATTTCAGTATGCCGAGCAAGGGCAGCATCCAGAACGGATTGATCAGGTTGGGGAGCGCCTCCGATGCATTGTAAATCTGCACCACCCAGCCTAGATGAACATGGAGTATATTCGCTGCTTGGAGTACGGCGGGAGCCTCAATGATCCATTTGCTGCCGCCAGAAGGGATGAATACTCCCAAGGCAGCCGAGTAGGCCGCCACAAGAATGGGAAAGCTGCCCGAGGAGCTGACCGACAGAATCAATTTTGCTAATCGGTCCGAAATCCCCGTGCCAACAATCATCCCGAAAATAACTGCATAGAATGGAAATTGGATGAGCACTCCCTCGGTGGCCGGAATAGACTCGGAGACCGCCCGGATAAATTGTCGAGGCCGCCAGTGAAGCAGGAGCCCAGCGGTGACGAAAATCAAATTGTAAGTGTTTAAATCCAGGGCTGCTAAAGCCCCGACCGGAGACGCCCTGAAAACATGTAGGATGTACCATCCTAAGAGTGCCGATACCAGAATTGTCAATACTGGACTGTACTCCAGCCATTCTCCTGGTCGCCTTCTCGTCTGACTTTCAGTCTCGCGAACCGCCGATTCTATGTTGTAGTACTCTGCGGTTCGGGCTTTCTCTGGGGGTGGCGCAGAAAAGTAAGCAACCAAGGTGGAAACGATTGTCAGAATGGCGGCGGTTGCGATACTTTGCCAAAGAAAAATCGTTTGTCGAAGCGGGATAACGCCAGAGATATTTAGTAGTGATGCCGGCAAAGACGATCTCGTGCCCATCAGCATCGCAGCAGAAGACGAAAGGCCAAGGGCCCATACCGCTCCCAGGCCCAGGTAACCGGCAGCGCCAGCAGCGCGATAGTCCATGCCTTTGACATGTTTGCTCAACTCACGCACGAACACCCCACTGAAGATTAAGCTAAAGCCTCCCGAAATCAGTGAACTCAGCATGGAACATAACGCCACCAAGGCGATCGCGCCTCTCGGCGTTTTCGCTCGCCTAGCAAGCCAGCGGATTCCTCGCTTCACAAGCGGTGCTGATGCAACTACGTATCCGCCAACGATGGTAAACGCCATTTGCATTGTGAACGGAACAAGCGCCCAGAAATTCATTCCCCCCGTGACGGCAAGCTGGCCGGGCTTTTCTCCCATTGCGATTCCGATGCAAAACACACACACGATCCCCAGAAGGGCAAAAATCAATGGATCGGGAAACCAACGTTCACTCCAGGCAGCAAGAAGCAGTCCAAGTCGGCTCGGAATATTCAGGAGCTCTGGCTCCTCGGCGCCCAGAAGACTGCTCTCATCGGGAGCTGGTGTCATACATTTTCATCGATGCTATTTACGCCAGTTTTTTGGTGGAGTGTACACGCCGCGCTCAAAAAGCTTCTCAATTACGCCGAGGTGTCGAGTATCTCTCTTATAAATTTCACTGAAGGTTCGAATAGCTTCTTTCTGCGAGTTTGGCGGATAAACCGGATCATCATACACCTCACGCAAGACTTCAGTTCTCATCAGTGAAGGAAAATTCCGGCTTGGATCGGCCCGGCGCTGGCGCAAATGCTCGAGTCGAATTGTGCCGCTGACCATCCCTTCACCCGGGAACGGCAACCTTGCGATAACTTGGCCGTCATAGTCAACGATCATAGAATCCCCAGCCATCATCGTGCGAACCGCCTCGGGGCTAACAACACCGCCCATATTAGGAGCCACCACATAACTCAGAGTCGCAAGTGCGCCCGCACGATTGGTGAATTCAAACCAACCTTTGGTAACTCCGGGCTCCGCGAGCGCCGGACGTATGATTATTTCGGCACCGTTCATTTGAACTGCACGGAAGTATTCCGGATGGTACCCATCGTTGCAGATGATCGTCGCAAGGTTCCCCAACGGTGTTTTCGTGACGGGGAAAAGGGTTTGCAGCATTGTTTTACCTTTACCAAAAATCTCTATGTACTCGTCCAGTACGTCGTGGGGGCTAGTGGTTATTTCGTAGTGGATGGCGGGCGAAAATTTGTGGAACTTATGAACAATCTCTCCGGAGGGATCAATGATGAAAGCGCAATTGAAAATGCGATCGGGCCAGTGGGGCAATACCTCTAGAGCAACTCCATAGAGGTAAATATTTAATTTCTTTGCCATTGCTGCCAACCGGTCCGTTTCCGGTCCCGGGATCCTAATACCAATCTCCTTCACGTGAACGTCAAGATCGGCCTTCATGGTAAAGCCTTGAAGAAAATCTTCCGGAAAAGCCACCAATTTTACGGGAGCATATGGCTCATAACTGACTTCCATCGCAGGTGCTTTTGCGTTGGGGGTTGAGTAAAGGACCGAATCCAAGATCTCAAGCGCTCGGTTTAGATTGATCTCAATCTGATTCCGCTTGTAAACGACATGAGGCTCGAATTGGACGGCCACCGCGGTATAACAATCTAGAGTTTCCATTTGGTTCCCCTGTCTCATAAATTGCTTTTTTGGATGCTGGTGACGAATAAGGAAAAGGGTTCAAGATAAGGATCCGACGCTACCTACCAGCTTGTCAGTTCTCCTGGATGAAACTACAATTTTGAAGGCGTGTCCATCAGAGGCTACAATTGTCAGACTCTCCGCTCCGCAGCGTTCTAAATACCGTGTTCATATTGACTTACCTTAAATTGCCATCGCGGGATACGGTGGTCTTCTTTGCACATTCGCTGCAAGGTTGACCGCCCTTGAGCTCAAGCGGACGCGAGTGGGGACCGTTACTCGAGCAATTAGACGGGAAGCGAAAAAGGTAGAAAAACAGTAGTGATGTGAATCAATTCGAGCCCACAGGCCACTGAAAACACAACGTGTACCCGTCCGGATCGGTCACATAAGTTTGTTTCATTCCGTAATATGCAACCTTGGGTTGGCTTGCGGCAATCCCCTGTGCGCTCAGGGTTGCATACGCGCCTTCAACGTCTGGGCAGGCGAAGTAGATTATGGTGTCTGCATGCGCAGCGACACGAGCCTGGTCTGGCTCCGAAGGGCGAATGTTGTCTTCGTACATATTGTTGAGCATCAACTCCACGCCATTGAGCCGCAGCATTGCCCATCCGTAGTTATCCTTGGCATTGGTGAAGGGTTTCGAGGTGTTGGCCACCTCAAAGCCCAGCGCGTCGCGGTAAAACGCAATGGATCTGGGGACGTCGAAGACGGCAAGAAGGGGCACGGCACTCTCGATGGGTATGGACATGGGAAGCTCCTCCTGGAGATATTGTAAGATGGGTTCCTCCGAATCCGAATCTTGCATGGATCCGTAGAATTGGAAATCTGGCGAAAACCCCATGTCCAGTAACCCGACAGATCAGGAGTTAGCCGATGTGACGTAATACTGTGCGTACCGAATCACGGCTTGCGTGTTCAGGTCAATTCAATAACAAAATATCATTCAATGAACAGTCTGGAGCGGTGGAAAACACATGTTGCGACGGTACCAGCACATTTTCTCATCGGTCTTTTGTTCATTGGGGTCTTCGTATACATCGTATATTTGCTGATCCGTCGGCTGATTCGCCAACGATAGCATCGTGCTTGGATTTGAGGCGGCCTTGTACGTTTACGGGTCAGTGGGCGCGCGCTGCTGGCAACTCAATTCCCCAGACTGGATTTGTGACCGCAACCTTGTCGAAACTCGAAATGAACGCTTTGCCTCGAACCATCGCGTTCTTCACAGCCGGCAGCGATAGAGACGCATCACGACTGGCGATGTTCTCCCAAACCTCAGTAACCCAGATGGCGTTTTCGTCGGAAGAGTCTTTGGCCGCAACGTAGTTGAGACACCCCGGCATGTCGGCTGCGCTTTCCTTCAATATTCCGACCATCTCGTCGCGCCTGCCGGGCACAACCGTTAGCTTCACGATTAATCCATACATCCCGCTCG
>JABDEK010000072.1 GCA_013287135.1 Acidobacteriota bacterium
TACGAAAATCGTTGCAAGCGCGTTGCTAGGCAACCGCGAATTCGGCTCTGATAGATTCCCTTCAAACGGCCCCTGCAAAATTTCGGTTCGATTTCAAAGGAGCGAGAAAATGATGAAATATTTCGCAGCGCCTTGGGTTCGTAAAATGATCTTCCAAACCGCCGCAATCGCTGCAATGGTGACTATCTCGCCGTCTTTTTTGCCGAATTATAGCCGGGCGGCGGCTCAGGACGACAAGCCTATGACAAAGGACAAGGTCGTTGTGTTGGCGCACCTGCCCCTGCCCGGTTCGCCAGTTCGGCAGATTCTTGTGCAGGAAGAGAACGGCAAGCGATATCTTCTGCTGCAACAGAATGTTCATTTCACCGTGGTGGATGTAACGAATTCCAAGAATCCACAGATTGTTGACCGTGTGGCGGACAAGGGGAAATTGGCTCAGGTAGGAGCGGGACTCGCGATCTCTGTGCAAACTGACCAATCGACACAAGGAAGCGTTCCCACGCAGACGGTGAGGCTAGTGGATTTGAGCGATCCGAAGAATCCGCGTGTGGTGAAGACGCTCAACGGCGTGACCAGCATTTATTCCGATGACGGGCGACAGTTGATTTACGCGGCTAATAATGAAGGATTGTGGATCATCAAACATTACGAAACGTTCCGACTGCCGTACTGCACAACGGAATCAGCGGAAAATACTGTGGCGCAGTGCCAGTGAAGGACTAGCGGTAATCTGCGTACATCCCGCGGACGGGTCAGGTAAACCGGTGGGTGCTTGTGGAGCCGTTCGCGGGACAGGCTGCTGCGTGTCGCGAACGTTATGAGCGTAGCACGCTCGACAATCCCGAGGCCGCTACGAAATCGTGCATCTGCGTGTCCGTGTTTAGTTCACCAGCCTAGCCAGTAAACACTTGTTTCCGGCGTCGATTAATTCTTACAGAAACAGAACCTGTTCAACTCGACGCTCATCATCATCGCGGCGAAACACGGCCAATCTCCCATCGATATCACCAAAGTCAATCGCATTGGCGGCGGCCAACCCGCAACATTAATCGGCCCGGCGCAAGCGTTTGATATTTCTGACGATGGCTCGCTCATATGGTTCACGGACCAGGAACTTCTGGGCAGCGTCATTGCGAACATCAATCATTAAGGCTCTCGGATTCGACCCCAAGCAGCTCCAAGCGGTGCAGAAGGAACAGATCCCAGTTCTTCCGTTCCTCTTCGGCGCCTCGGGGCTTCCCTAACGCTTTTCGCAATACGGTGGCGAAGATGCCGGCTTACAATCGGGCATCTTCGCCAGCCTTCATCCGCGTTCTAGCGCTCGGTTATCCCTTCACGCAGATTGACTTGGCCAGCGTCGCATCCTATGATTCCGTCTCTCCGTATTCATTCGCCGTTCGCATATGTATAGTCGCCCAGGAGGCGCTCGTGGAGGATTGGCAGTACGCCCAGGCTAACCCGGTAGAGGAATTAGCTCAGCTGCACCATTTCACGATGACCAAGAACGAAGACGGCCGCGACATTCCGTTTAATATCACGGTGAAAGAATTTGCGGTGCCGCCGAAAGGACAGCATCTTCGCTTCTTTGCTGAGGCGGACAAACAGGTGAATCAAAAAACCGCGCCATTTGTCCCCTCCGGTTGGGGAGATTCGACCCTGAAAGCCTTAGCCGACTGCATGCGATTGATCCGTCAATTTCCTTTTGAAGGTTAGCTGGATCGCCGCCTCCCATCTCCGGTAGCTTATATGTTGCGGTTGACCCGATCGTGCGTTACTGTTATGACCCCGCATCAAAGCCAATTGTTTCGCCGCGATGAAAATCCGGCCACACAAGAACTTTAGCATGCGCGTTGTGTTTTTATCGCTGGGAGATAAACCAATGTATGCAAAGCCGGCTTTTGCTCTCCGGATTCTTATTTTCTGCAATTTCTTGACGTTCTGGCCACAGTTCGCTGCTGCTCAAAACGAACCAGCCACCCTCACGCAGATTTGCACGCCCCAGGTGACCGCGAACGTGGTCGTTGCGTCCGCAAAACAGCGTTATGACGCGGGTCAGCGCGCACAACCTCCGATTACCGATACATACAATGGCTTCGCCTGGCCCGACACGCCCACAGGTGTGCTAAAGACTGCGAACGGTTACGAATTCTTTGGCAGCGACGGTGGTGCCCACTATCGGCAGTTGTGGCAGGGAGGATATGTCGGTAACAACAAGTCCGGCTCGGTTGTCACTACTCTTGGTACGCTAGACAACCCGCTGGGGTCGGGTGATCCTCAAGATGTAAGTGTCTCGCCGAACCCCGATCCCGGCGTCAACCCGAACTATCCCAGCTACGGTTACATGGGGGGCGGCCCGGTATTTCAAGTTCCTGCAGGCATGCCTGGCGCCGGCAACCTGCTCGTCACCTATCACGCTGAGTTGCCAGACGACGCGCTGTACGCCGCTCTCGGGTTGGCCGCCTCCTCAGATAACGGCCTACACTGGACTGACCTGGGAGAAATCGTTCGGCTAAACCAGGCCTATGCGGTGGGGCTAGACGGCTTTGAAATTGGCGATGGCCCGCTCGTGCTCTCGCCAAACGGCCAATACTTCTATCTTTATTTTCCAGACTGGATAGCCAACGGTACGCTACATACCACCGCCGCGAATGGCGCTTCTTCCACTACCAATGTCTCGGTCGCGCGCGCGCCGGTTGCCACTGTGCTAGAAGCCGCATTCGGCTCCTCACGCCCGCATGCGGTTCCGTTTGAAAAGTTTTATGAGGGCAATTGGCATCTCCAACCTGCAATCGGCGGAGCTTCCACCGACCTCAACCCAAAATCTGCATATCAGGGCTACCTGGACATCCACTTTAATAGCGCGATTCAGCGCTACGTGATGATCATTTCCAACGACACCACGTTTGGCTACGCCGAATCCATCGACGCCCTGCATTGGACCTTGCCCACGGCGCTTGGAACCTTCGGCCCCATCGCAGCTTATCCCACGGCCGTTGGGTTGGGAGATGATCCTCATATCCTCGGTGAAAATTTTTACGTATACTTCACCTTTCTGCCGAGCGATGGGTGGAAGGGCGGCTTGCTGCGGAGGCTTTCCGTCACCTGTCAGTGATGTCTTTTCGGCGCTTTCCGGTAAAACTCGCAAGAGAGGCCCCCATCGCGTGCTGCTAAAAAAGCAGGAGATTAAGCCGGGAATCTGGGTATTCGAAATGAGCGGGCGCGTGCAGATGGGCGCCGATTGCAAACGTGTGGATCAGGAAGTGGACAGTCACATTGAGAAAAAAGAAACACGCATTATATTCGACATGCATGATGTGGATCACATCGACAGCGCGTTCGTCGGCCAAATCGTGAAATCGTTCACACGGCTTTCAAAATCCGGCGGTACGCTTCGCCTCGCGCGCGTAAGAGGCATGGTTGAAGGCGTCCTGAACATGACGCAAGTAAACCGCGTGATTCAAGTGTTTCCCACTGCCCAAGCCGCCTGTGAAGATTTCCCTGCGCAGAAATAAAACCTGCATGAAGTAAGCTCAAGAGTATGTTGTGCTGGTCAAAACCTTCCGAGGAAACAATTAACACGTTCCTATGCGCGCAACAGAAAGAGAACTTCTCATATCCTGAAGTTGGAAGTTCCCGGCATCAAGCTCCAAACGGATATAACCTCGACCAGAACAGAATCAGACTAGGTGAGGGCGCCGATACATTTGAACGTGCGAAATCGGCTATCCGCACGTGGAAAATGTTCGAAATGCCTTGGATTCAATTGTGCTGGCCAGACAAGTCTATCGAACCCGGTTCCACGGTTGCCGTTCTTGTCTCTCATTTCGGATTCTGGTCCATGAATGCTTGTCGAATTGTCTATGTCGTGGAGGATCACGGTTCGCCTGAAAGATATGGCTTGGCCTACGGCACGTTACCGGATCACGCGGAAAGGGGAGAAGAACGCTTCACAGTTGAATTCAATCGCGCCGATCAAACGGTTTGGTATGACATTTATGCATTCTCGCGGCCTCGTCTGTTGGCGCGTTCAGCTTATCCGCTCTCAAGGGCTCTGCAAAAACGCTTCGCCACCGATTCATTGATGGCCATGCAGAAAGCCGTGCAATCGCGATAATTGGTTCTAGCTGCCTATCTCGCTTCCAGCAGGGCGCTTGCGATTCGACGTCCCACGGCAGGAGCGATCACGCGCAGCTCGTCCATCAGGCGCGCAAATTGTTCGGGGTAAATTGATTGCGCTCCGTCAGACAGAGCGCGCTCAGGGTCTTGATGAACTTCAATCAACAATCCGTCGGCGCCCGCTGCAACCGCGGCTCGAGCCATGGGCGGAACTTTATCGCGGCGCCCGGTCCCGTGGGATGGGTCCGCCATCACCGGCAAGTGCGAAAGCTGTTTGATCACGGGAATGGCCGCAATATCCATGGTGTTGCGCATGTAGGTGTCAAAGGTGCGGATGCCGCGCTCACACAGAATCACATTGTAGTTTCCGCCGGACATAATGTATTCCGCGCTGAGCAACAGTTCTTCAATTGTCGCGGACATGCCCCGCTTCAACAGGACCGGTTTGCTGTTTTCTCCCAGGGCGCGAAGCAGATAATAATTCTGCATATTGCGCGCGCCCACTTGCAGCACGTCCACATAGTGGAGCATCAGTTCAATTTGCGAGGGATCCATTACCTCGCTAACCACAAGCAAGCCGTTCTTGTCCGCGGCGTCGCGCAATAATTTCAATCCCTTCTCGCCTAACCCTTGGAAGGAATAGGGCGAGCTTCTGGGTTTGAAGGCGCCACCGCGCAGCAATTTCCCGCCAGCGCGCGCCACGGCCGCCGCGATTTCGTTAATTTGTTCAGGCGACTCCACGGCGCACGGCCCGCCGGCCACGATCAGTTCTGTTCCGCCAATCGAGACGCCTTTGCCCAGCTCGATGATCGAGCCATCCGGCCGGAAATTCCGCGAGGCGAGCTTGAAGGGATGCGTGATCCGAATGATTTCTTCCACACCCGGCGCGCCCAGCAGCGCTTCGAGTTCGCTCTGATGCTGCGCGCTCCTTCCCACCACGCCGATCACGGTTCTTTCCTCACCACGGCTCAAATGCGCCTGGCAGCCGCACTCTCTGATCCGTTCCACTACGTGGTTAATTTGTTCTTCTGTTGCGCCCTGCGCCATGTTGACAATCATGATTAGTCTCCCAAGTTACGATGCGTTGCTGTTTTCACTCTTTGCCGAAAGGTAAGAACCCAGAATCCGCACATCGACGGCGAGTTTTTCCAGTTCGCCTAACGCCGCCTGAACTTCCAGATCGTTCGCAGACGCTTGCAGGTCCAGATAAAAGCGGTATTGCCAAGGAAGCCCGCGAACGGGCCGGCTTTCCACTTTCATCAAGTTGATTTTTCGTCGCGCGAAAGGTTCCAGCGCGTAAAACAGGGCGCCGGGAACGTGTGCAAGCCTGAACACCAGGGAAATTTTGTCCGTTATCTCCGGCACGGACTCCCTGGCGGGCGCCAGCAGGACAAACCGTGTGTAATTCTCGGGATCGTCTTCCAAGTTCTCGCGAAGAATTTGTCCACCATATATTTGCGCGGCGCGTTTACTGGCGATGGCAGCTCGTTTGCGATCTTCAGCCTGGACGATCTCGCGAACACTTCCCGCCGTATCGTCCGTTCCAATTCTTTTCAAGGATGGCCGCGAGCTGAAAAACTGCTGGCACTGCGCTAAAGCTACGGGATGTGATTCCACAACGGTCACATCGTCAAAAGTCGATCCCGGCGGGCCGATTAAGTTGTGCTGCACGCGAATGATCACCTCGCCGACAATCGTCAAATCGCTCTCCACCAGTAAGTCCAACGACCTTTGAACCGGCCCCGCCAAACTATTCTCGATAGGCGCCAAAATGTAGTCTGCTTTGTGTTGCGCAATTGCGTTGAAAGCAGCTTCAAAGGTCGGAAGCGGCACGAGTGAAACTTCGTCCCCTAGCAGCTTGATCGCCGCTTCTTCACTAAATGCGCCGCGCTCCCCTTGAAAGGCCACGCGCTTGTCGCCGGCAAGCTTCATGCCACGCTCGGCTTTCGCCGCTTTGGCCGAATTTCAACCGAATTCATCCGGTGGCGATGGGACGCAGAAACGTTTTTCGATTTTTCTGCGGCGCCGTAACCGTGACTTTCCTGGATACGGATCGATTCATCCAAAATAAGCTGATAGATTTTTCCTACCGCCTCGCCATCCAGCGGCCCCGGATTCAGTTTCTTCATGCGCGAGAGGATCTCGTGCTCGCGCGCCGGAACGCGAAGCAGCATGCCAGCCTCTCCCTTGAGCTTTCCGACCTCGAGTGCAAATGCAGCGCGAACATTCAGCAGATGCAGCAGAGTTGTGTCGATGGCATCGATCTTCGTTCGCCAGTCTCCAATCTTTAGTCCTCGCATCCGGCCTCCTCGGAATATCGAGAAACAATCCCAAACATTCTCCTGGGGAAAGCTGTTATGCATTCGAGTTACAAAATCTCGCGCCCCAAATCTTGCGCAAAACAAAAAAGGCCGCGTCCTCTTTGGAGGGGCGCGGCCGGCGTCTTAAGACTTCTTGCGGGTTTTCGCTGCTATTTTCTCAAATCATCCGCGCGCGTCTCGCCGGCCCGCTTCCCGTAAAGGAGAAGCGGTAAGTAAAGGCGAAACAGTAATAAAACAGATGCATCGCGGGTTCCAGTTTTCCTTTCGACTACCACACACGCGCAGTCGAGCCGCAACTATATCGAAAGCCTTGCAAACGCGTCAAGCTTTCGATTGTAAAAAGTTATGCAGCTTTCTGTTACAAATCGCTAAGTACTCGCGGGAAAGCCAGCTGCGTCACATGCCAGATTAGCGCAGCTTACGCGGTGTGGCTAAGAGCGGCCAAGGGAAGCGCAGAGAGGTCCAGCTCCAGTTCATCCACGTAGCACCAGCCCCAAGTCTCTCCGGGTTCGAAGGACTTCATGATGGGATGCTTGGTGTGATGGAAATGCTTCGTGGCATGTTTGTTTTTCGACGAATCGCAGCAGCCCACGTGGCCGCACTCCAAACAGAGACGTAAGTGGACCCAGGTATCGCCCATTTTCAAACATTCCTCGCATCCATTGGGAGTGCGCGGTGTTACCGACCGAATCTGATTCATATGCGTACAGGCCGCCATAAATAAATCCTCCTTTACTATCGTGTAATTGTAAGACCTAGGCGCTTGTTAGATAGCGATGCACAAATGTGACTGCCATGGCGCCTTCGCCCACTGCCGACGCGCACCGTTTCACGGAACCGTGCCGCACATCACCTGCCGCAAACAGTCCGGGCATGCTCGTTTCCAAATAGTAGGGCGAGCGTTCCAACGGCCAGTTCTGCGCGCGGATGCCGCCAAGAGACAAGTCCGGGCCAGTCACAAGATAACCGTCGGAATCGCGGCAAATTCCAACATCCCTGGCCCAGTCCGTCTGCGGTTCACCACCCAAACACAGAAAGAGCCAGCGAGTCTCGAAAGTTTCTTCCTCGCCTGTTAGATTGTTTCGCAGCGTGATCGAGTGCAAGACATGGTCGCCATGCAGAGCAATCACTTCGGTGCGTGACAAGACCTCGATATTGGGAGACGAATGGATCCGGTCCACTAGATATTGCGACAGAGTGCGTCGCAAGCAATCACCTCGAATCACAATGGTGACCTTTCGCGCGAACTTCGCAAAATATATGGCAGCTTGTCCTGCGGAATTGCCGCCCCCTATGACGAATACGTGCTGGTTGGAACAAAGTTGCGCTTCACTGGCTCCCGCGCCGTAATATACGCCCACGCCATAAAAAGCGTCTTCGTTTTCCAAGCCCAGCTTGCGATAGCGCACGCCCGTGGCGCAGATGGTCGCGTGCGCTACAATTTTCGTGCCGTCCGCGAGATAGCCCGTTCCTTTGCCGGGTTCAAATTCGCCGCGTACTCCCTCGCGCAGCATTAGGATCTCGGTCCCGAACCGGCAGGCTTGATCGCGCGCGCGTTTCGCCAGATCGGCGCCGCTGATTCCGTCTGGGAATCCCAGGTAGTTTTCAATCTTCGAGCTGGTACCTGCTTGCCCGCCCACTACCGAGCGTTCGATCAGAACGGTCTTCAAGCCTTCCGACGAGCCGTACACAGCGGCGCTCAATCCCGCCGGCCCTGCGCCATAAATTGCGAGATCGTATTCAGCTTGTGACGGGTTGTGGTACCAACCAAGCCTTTCTGCAATCTGGCGGATGGTGGGATTTTCAATTCGCGTGCCGTTGGGACAAATGCCGACCGGCAGCCTGGGATCGTTTAGTCCGGTCACGCCATATTGGCGAGCCTGTTCATCCGCTTTTAATTCTACCCATTCGAACGGGATATCGCCGCGAGTGAGGAAGTCGCGAATGGCATAAGCCCGCGCAGAATCGCTGCGGCCTATGATTTTGACGACTGGTTGATCCGAATTTTTCTCGTCCACCATGCTCCTCCCATGCACCCCGCAGCTATCCTAAAGTCATACCCATACCACAGATTAGAGTACGAATCTCTCTGGAAGGACTAATCGCCCCAGAGTAAAAACACAGTTCGGTTGAATCGAACTAGCCGGCGAAAAATGTGATAGCGTTCCCTTCGTGCAATTTCATTCGTCTGCGATGCTCGAGTTTCACCTAGCTCATAATTTCTTACAATCCCACCTGCCATGAAGCGTCATGAACGAACATCGCGAGAATCTTACATCGCTCCGCGGTTCTCGCGGTATAGGCTTCGCATCGACAGATCCCCAATACACCGAAAGGGGGTCTTTGCCGCGGAATCCATTCCGCCCGGTAAGAAAGTCATCGAATATACCGGGCAACTGCTCACATGGGCGCAAGCTATAAAGCTCGAAAGGACGCTGGAGAAACGTGGCGCTCCGAAAAATGATTACCTCGCACAGCTGAATCGCAATTGGATTATAAACGGCGCGGTGAGGGGAAGCGGCGCGGAACTGATCAACCATTCTTGCCAGCCTAATCTCTCTCCCCGGCGAATCGGCGGGCATCTGTTCTATTTTAGCCGCCGCAGAATTCGTCAAGGAGAAGAGCTGACGGCGGATTACGCTGTTGGCAAAGATGCGCCCATAAGGGTTTGCCGGTGCGCTGCGGCCAAATGCCGCGGCACCATGAATCTTAAGTGAGTCACTGGCTTTCCTAGCATCCCGTCCCGACTCCGCATGTAACGCCGGGTCTGCCAAGGCCGGAGGCTGTGCCCCCCTTGCGCGTGGGGGTGTGGTTTCCGGTTTACCTTGCTGCATTTTGGCGGTTGGGTCGCCGGAGTTGGAAACATTCTCGGCGCCATATTGACGCAACAATTCCGCAATGCGAACTACGGAGCGGGCATCGCTTGAACGGACCATGACGGTGGTGCGTCCGGGATAGGTTGTTTGGTCAATCGGCCGGCGTCGGGTGAAAACTCGGGCGAGGATTTCTTCTTTGAGCCGACAAACTTTGAGTCGGAGGAATTTGATTTGGGATCGCCGTCGTCGTGTTCGGCGTCGGTGATTACTTCCACTTCTTCTCCGGTTATTCCGGCGAATTCCAGTTCGCGCACGGCTTCCTGGGCTTTAGCATAGGTGCTAAAAGCTCCTGTAATTTCTATCTTCATAAGAATCCCCAGCCGATATTTAGCTACAACTATTTAGAGGCATGGGGCCTTATCAAGTCGTCCAAATAGTCGGGCTTGCTTTCGTCGCGCTGGAGATGGGGATAGCGCTCGCCGCCGTGATAGTCGATGGTGCAAGTTTTGTAATAGTCATCGACGATCACGAGCAGGACGATGGGGTTCGCGGAGTCTTTGCTGGCTTTAATTGCGTCATTGAGAAGATCGCGAGTGTAGACGCGGCCGTTCACAGCAACTACTTTCATTCCCGAGGTAATGCCCGCTTTGAATGCGAGGCCGCCGACGATGGAATCGGTCACTGAACCATCTTCGCCAACTTGAAGTCCGATGCTATAGGCATCTCCGGCGCCGCCGCGGCGTCCGGGCACCTTCGAGGGCTTGTCCGTGTAAACAACTTTCCATCCGCCATTTTCGATTCCGTCGACGGGCGCGTCGGGAGAAGTTGAGGTGAGCTTCTCCTGGAAGAAACCGGCCCAGTCGTACGGAGCGATGCTGTTGAGCGCGGAGACAACTTCTTCAAACGTGTAAGTTTTTATTTCGGGGCCGTTGTTTGGGCCGCCGTGAAACGAATGAGCGAAATCGTCGATACTTTTTTGCCCATGACTCTCACGATTAATGATGGTGGCGACTTCGAGCCAGATCAAATCGCCTTCGTCGTAGTAGTCAGAGCCGCGCCGCCAATTCAGCCAGCCTCGCCCGAAGCCGAGCTGCCCGACGGCGGTGTCTAGCAGAGGACGCCAAGTCCTGCCCGGGCGGCCAGGACCAAGCGCCGCAGAAATGGAGGCCAGGACATCGTGATATTGCTCGGGAGTCCACAGGCCGCTGCGGGCTGCGAGCAGGGGGCCAAAATAATCAGTGAGGCCTTCGTAGACCCACAGCAAATCGGTTTTCATGGGCGCTTCGTAATCCGGAGTAGTCAAGTCAGCAGGGCGCCGAAATTTTCCATTCCAGGAATGCACAAATTCGTGAGCTAGCAAACCGCCGACGGAAAAGGCGCCGGTGGGCTCCAGCATGACGCGCTCGGGCAAGCGGCTGTCGTTTGATTCGTGATGTTCGAGGCCGAAGTGCGCGACGTGATCGCTGAGCGTGAGCAGGAAATGATAGTCGCGGTAATGTCGCGCTCCGAAGAGTTTGCCTGATTCAGCGACCAAATTAATCAAGCCGGCCTTAATTTCTGGAGGCATGGCGAGTGCGGCTTCACTGTCGGCGGCCATGTCGATTTCATGATGAATGGGCTCGCCGGGTGGAGTGATGTCGATTGCGCGATAGTATTCGCCGGCGATAACCGGGGAATCGACCAAGCGTTCGAGCGACACGGGTTTGAATGTGGCTTGATTGCCCGATTGATTGGCGACGGGGAGCGCGGTTCCAAATTTCCATCCGTCGGGAAGAATAAGTTTCGCTTCGTAGGTGAGTTGATCCGCGGGAGTCCCGGCAGGATATAAGACATTCTGATTCCAGCTGATGACCTCGACTTTGGCGGTGGCTGAAGCGCCTGCGGTGTAAGCGCCGGAAGCGGAGGGCTCGATGTAATCAAACGCAATGTCGAGATGATCGACGCCTTCGGGAACGTCAACGTGGAAACTGAAGTTATCGAGGAGATCGCGCTGCCAGGGGATGGTTTTGCCGTTGGCGGAAAATTTAAGACCAGTGACATTTGCGATGGGGCCGTTGGGACCATGCTCGCCGGGGATCCATTTCGGATAGTAGAGAGACAGGGGGCCGGGCCTTACGGGCATGACGATATGGGAGCGGACTAGTTTTAGGGGGGCTTGGGTGGCGTCGACGGTGAGCGAGATTGTTGGGCTTGATTGAGCAGGGAGGGGCGGAGCGGCCAGCGCGACGAATATTGTTAAAACCAATATAGAGAGCAGAAATTTTCGCGGCATTGGGTTCTCCTCAGTTTTTGGCGGCGTCGACAGGGCCGCTGACCGCATTTCGCGCGCCAGCATCGCGCAGCGTTATCAGGGCGGTGCGATCGAGAAGGCATATTACTAAAAGTTGAAGGAGGCTTGGAGGTAGATTTGGCGATTGGCGGAGTTGGTGTTGAAGGGGCCGAGCGCCTGGGAGTTTGGTCTGGCGAAGAACGACGAGGCTTCTGCCGGCGACGATGCGGTGGGCGGGAAAAGAACGGCGCTGGGGACCGCGGCGTTCAGGTTGTTCAATAGATTGCGGGCGTTGATGCTAAATGTGATGTTGTAGCGTTTGTTGCTTCCGCCCGCGATTCCGCCGAAGCCACCGCCTCCTCCGAATGGGCCTCCGGGGCCACGCCCACCTCCGCCGCCTCCGCGACCTCCACCACCACCCGGACCTCCGGCGCCAGCCCCATTCGGGCCTTCTGCAGCTTTACCGAAGCCGAAGGTTTTACTGAGGCGGACATTCAGTGTGAAGCGTCCGGCGCTGGTTAAAAAATTCACGGGAATTTCTTCACCAGGGGGCGGAACGGTGTTGAACGCGGGCAAGCCGGGAACGGTCACGACATTCTGCGATGGAGTGGATGTGCTTGCGAAGGTCGGGCGGTAGTTGAATTGCGAGGTGCCGAGCACGTCCTGGCTGAGAGTGACGTTATACGGGATGCCGGAACTGGCAATCAAAAAAGGGCTGAAGCGGAACCCGTAAGGCAGCGCGATGGAAGCCAGCAGGAAATAGCGATTGCGAATATCGAAAGAGGCGCGACCATAATCCGCGAGGATGTTGTAAGGATTCGAGGGAAAAGAATTTGCGCCGGAAGCGTCGCTCTTGGCGTAGTTCAAAGTGTAATAGGTGCTGATAAGAAGTTTGGAGCCGGCGCGCACGGTGCCCTGCACGAAAAGCTGGTTCTGTCGGAAGATGGCCTCCGATTCATATTCGTAAACGTTGCCGATGGGGCCGAGCGGGCGGTTCAGCAGCGGCTGAGTGGGGAGGTACTCACCGAGAAAAGGAGTGTTGATATTGTTGGTGAATAATTGGTCGGCGCCGCGCGAATTCAAATAGGAAACGGAAACATTCGCTATTTTTGTGAGTTGGCGCTCGATGCTGACAGCCGTTTGCGTGGTGGAAGGCGAGCGCAGATTTGGCTCCAAACGATAGGTGGAAGGCAAGGTGAGGGTGGCAGGCAATGACGAGATGGGAACCGGAATAGTGGCGTTAAAAAAGCCGGGAGTGGTGACCACGTATTGCGTGAGCGCGTCGGCGCCGCCGGCCAATCTTTCGGCTTGGAGCGCGTAGGTTTCGTTGAAGCGATCGTAAAAGATTCCGAAGCCAGCGCGCAAAACGGTTTTAGGCGGAGTTTTTCCGCGGCCGCCGATGCCCCAGGCGAAGCCGAGACGAGGCGCCCAGTCGTCATGATCGCTGATTTCATTTTGCGCTTCGAAGCGCGCGCCCAGGCTGAGAGTGATATTGGGTTTAATGCGCCAGTCATCTTGAATAAAAAGGCCGACGTCTACCTGACCTACGGAAAAGTTCGTTAGGTTCAGATTCGGGTTTGCATTGCCGGTAATCGAGTATTGCACGGCGCCTTGCTGGCTGCCTTGCAGGGTGGCCTGGTATGCCTGTATCGAAGGAAAAACGAATGCGCCGTTGAAACCCGAGGTCGCGAAATTTGAGTCTGTAAGTCCGCGCAAGCGACCGCCAAATTTTAGAAAATGGTTCGAAAATTGGATGGAAGTGTAATTCTGAAGTTCGTAGTGATTCGAATTGTCGTTGATATTTCCTGAGGTATTGCCCCCGCCAGTAAAAGCGCCGCCAACCGAGACGGTGGGCGCGGTGCTTACCGGGAGCTGGCTGCTTTCGTCGCGAAGATATTGAAAGCGGGTCTCGTTGATGATGTTGGTTCCAAAGGCTTGGGTATCGCTGACCTGTAGGGTTTGCTCGGTGGAAAGGGCGTTATAGCCTTGCGATGGAAGAAGAAAGCCGCCGATTCCTTGGTTGGTTTCATTGTCGCGGTAATACTGGTAACGCACGGACAAGGTATTCGTTTTGGTTAATTGATAATCGACGCGCGGGCCAATGTTGTAACGCTTGCGCGGATTAGGAATGGCGGCGCTGAAAGGGGTGATGGCAAATGTTGTAGGATCGACGGTTTGCGCGTTCACCACTTCAACATCGTTGATATCGCGAATATCGGCGGTGAAAAAGAAGGATGCTTTCTTGCTGAGTGGGCCGCCGAGATTGCCGCTGTACTGTGTGCTGTAATAGCCGGGGTAGGGGGTGCTGGAAGCGCTTCTGTTGAAAAAAGGATTTTCGGAATTGAGCGCGGAGGTGCTGGCATTAACGGAGACTTGACCATGCCATTTGTCGGTGCCGGGCTTGGTGAAAATTTCAATCCGGCCGTAGCCCACTTTGTCGTATTCGGCGGAGAAAGGATTTTGGTTGATGCGAATTTCGCGAATGGAAGATTTCGGAGGGAGCTGGCCGGCAGTGAAACCGTCGATGTAAAACTGGCCGCCGTTAGGACCGGCGGAAGGGCCGGCCAGGGCTTCTAAATCGGTTTGCAATTCGTCGGGGTCGTCCGGAAGGGCATCGAGTTCCTTTCCGGAAATAGTGATGGCGCCGGCGTTGTTCTGGGGATTCACATCCACCATGGGCGTTTGATCCGTTACGGTTACTTGCTGCTCCTGTTCTTCAATGGTGAGAAGAATATTCAGATTCTTGGTTTGGTCAGGGGCGATTTCCACGTCCTCGTTTTTATAAAGAGCGAATCCTTTTGCTATGACTTCCAACGTGTATTTGCCTGCAGCTAGATTTTTTAGATCGAAGGCGCCCTGTTGATTTGTGGTGGCCCCGGCAGAGGTTCCATCCGCCCCGGTGAGCACGACGGTGGCGCCGGTCACTGCTGCGTTGGAAGGATCGAGCACCTGGCCGTGGAGCGCGCCGGTGGCGGCGGTGGCTGACTGGCTATACGCGCGAGCGGCGGTTAAACATAGCAGCGCGATGGCTGCGATTTGTAGAAAAATTGTAAGAGGCCGAAATTTCATTCTTTCCCCTAATACAGAGAATCGTTGATCGGGTCGCGAGTTTCTATGGGTTACCTGCGGCGTCCATTGCCGAGGACCCGCCGAGGCTCCAGGGCGAAAGAGTCATGGCCTGGCTCGCGCTTGGCGAGGCGGCCAGAATCGGGTCCACTCCGCCTACCACGGTAATTGCGGTGACTCCGCCCGAATCTGTTCCTTCCGTCGAGACAACCATTACGACATCGCCTTTCTGAAAATCGGTGAGCGTTGAAGCGGGCATGCGGTTGAGTATTTGCTGAAGGTCGCCGGGACCGCCGCCCGAACGACCTGCGCCACCGGGGCCGCCTTGCGGTGCGTTTGGAGATGTAGAAGCGGATGTGCCGCTTCCAGGGGCGCGATTGCCGTTTGGCGGCGCTGAGCCAGGCGCGGCCGGGGCGTCGCCGGATGGCGCTGCTCCGCCGGCGGCTGCTTTCAAGCGAAATGCGATTCGCTGCGCAACTTCAGGAGGAAGTTTGCGGAGTTGCGCTTGGTCGGAAATTTTTACCACGACTGGCTTTTTGGCGATCAGGTCGGTCACGGTGATCGAATTTGACGCGGGATCGACTGAGATGATGGGTCCTGCGATATTGCGGAACGAGCCGGTGACGACTACTTCCGCATCGACCGCGGTTCCCTCGGCGTTGCGCGTGCCGAGGGCGCGGAGCTGATCGCCGGGCTTGATTTGATCGAGAGAGCTGACCTTGGCGTCGTCGAATTTGACGGAATCAGGAGCGTAGCGGCGAAAAACAGTTTTGGGCGTGTTGTCGATGGTGATGGATTTTTTACCGCCGATAGCGCTGACTGAGATCGTTATAGTTTTCGTTGCGGGGTCCACGGCGGTGACCAGGCCGCCTACACTGCGTTTCTGCCAGTCTTCGCGCTCGTGTTGCTGCTTGGCGTCCACATCGGCGCGTTTCATTACGATAATTCCGATAGCGTTTACAGGCTGGGCGGTGTCGGAGGCTTTCCAGCGGATGAAGACACGGTCACCGACTTGCAGATCTTTCAATTCGAGCGGGACGGCGTTCTTTAAATCTGTTTGGCCAGGTTCGACGCGGACAATTTTAGTGCCGGGCGTAACGTTCACGCCGGCAGCGGCTCCGGAGTCGGTTAGGATGGTGACGGTGGTTCCGACGACGGATTTAATGGCGCCAACCTGCTTTTGAATTGCGTTTTGCTGGTCGGCTTGATTTGCCTGCGAAGGTGAAGGCGACGGCGCGGAAAAAGTAGGAGAAGCCGCGTTGGCTGCCGCGACGGTTAGAGCAGCGTAAATTATGGATCCCAAAACTCTATTCATTTTCGAGCGCATAAAAGTTCCTCAACGTCCATGCTGAAATTCTAAAAACGGCGCCATCCATGATCCTAGTTGCAAGCTTACTGCCGGAAATTGCTCGGCTGTTTTTCCGCCATCCGTTAGACGCGGGCGCACCCAGAAACAGTTACGGAGAAATATTCGATCCGAGCGGGATCGTACCGTCGCGCACTCGCTACTCGTTCAATAAGGCCGGCGGTGGCGGAGGGCTCGGAATCATGAGCGGGCCGCTGACCAAGCCGGGCACGGAGGGGAGCTGCGACGCGTCCCAACCGCCTCCAATCGCTTCCACCAGCTGCACGCTCGCGGTGATTTGTTGAATGCGCAGGTTGACGTCTGTTTGCTGGTTGCTGAACAAGGTGGTTTGGGCCGTGATCACGTTTAAATATGGGTCGATGCCCAGCCGGTAGCGATCGGTGGCGATTTTAAGATTGCGTTCGGCGGAGCCGACGGCGGTGTCTTGCTGCTTGATCTCCACGGACAAGATTCTGATGGACGCCAAATTATCTTCGACTTGTTGAAAGGCGGCGAGGACGGTCTGGCGATAATTCGCGATGGTCTCCAGAAAGTTCGCTCTGAACTGCTGAACGGTGGCGTGGCGGAGGCCGCCGTCGAAAAGCGTTTCTGAAACGGCCGGGCCCACGGAGAAGAAACGGCTGGGCCAGGTGAACCACTTCGTAATTGAGCTGCTCTCGAATCCCGCGGACGCGCTTAGCGTGACGGTAGGGTAATACGCGGCGACGGCCACGCCGATTTGCGCGTTGGCTTGAGCCATCAATCGTTCCGACGCGGCGATATCAGGGCGGCGTTCAAGAAGTTGCGAGGGCAGTCCGAAGGGGATAGCTGGGGGGCTAGTCTTCAGCGGCAGCGTTCGAATGGAGAAAGTGGATGCAGGTTGGCCTACTAATGTTGCGACGGCATGTTCGTATTGGGCGCGCAGAATGCCGAGATTGGTGTCCTGGGCTTGAGCAGACTCGAGCTGCGTTTCGGCCTGAGCGACGGACTCGTCGGAATCGATGCCGGTTTCGTATAGCGCTTGCGTGAGACGCAGAGATTCCTGATAGGCGACGACGGTGTCGTCTAATAATTTTTTGAGGGCATCCTGGCCGCGAACATTGAAATAGTCGACCGCGACTTCGGCTTCAATCATCAGGCGAGTATTCTCGAGGTCAGCCGCGCTAGCTTGCGCTGCGTTTGCATTTGCTCGCACATTATTTCGAACGCGGCCGAAGAGATCGGGCGTCCAAGTGGCGTCGAAGGGCAAAGAATAGTTGGTAATGATTTGCGGCGAGACCACGACGCCGGTCGAGCCGGTCGAGAAACCGCTCGTTGTCGTCCCAGACTGCTGACTGGTTGTGATTGAGGGACCCACAGTCACGGTTGGAAAATATTGCGAACGGGCTTCTTTGACCATGGAGCGCGCTACTAGGAAGGCTGCGGCAGCGGAAGCGATGCTCTGATTCGAGACATTTACCTGTTCTTCGAGCGCGTTGAGCTCGGGATCGTTAAATATTTCCCACCACTTACCTTTCAAGGCGGAATCTTTCGGCTGCGCCACTTTCCAGCCGTCAGTGTTCTGATAATCGGGGGGAGTGAGTTCTTTGAAGGATTCCGGAACGGTGGCGTCAGGCCGGTGATAATGCGGACCCACGGTGCATCCAGAAAGAATTACGGCGAGAATGAGAGCACAGCTAAGAACCTGACCTAGACTCGAAATGGGAGCTGTATTCATGGGATGTTTCAAGACTTCGACTCCCTTGCGTGATTAGTCTGCATAGTTCCCCAATTGTTCCCCGGGAAGCTGATCGATGGGCTTATGGTGTTTGCGCGCCCAGCGAATACGCAGTCTGTCCATAAAGAGATAGACGACTGGGGTGGTGTAAAGTGTCAACATCTGGCTAACGATCAGGCCGCCGATAATCGTGATTCCAAGAGGCCGACGCAATTCCGAACCTGTGCCGGTTCCCAGAGCGAGCGGGAGGGCGCCGAATATTGCGGCCATAGTAGTCATTAAGATGGGACGGAAGCGCAGCAAGCAAGCCTGATAGATGGCTTCTTCGGAACTCTTTTTCTCGATGCGTTCAGCGGCTAGCGCAAAATCGATCATCAATATGCCGTTTTTCTTTACGATACCAATGAGAAGGATTACGCCAATTATTGCGATAACGCTTAAATCGATGTGGAAGATCAGCAGCGCGAGTACCGCGCCCACGCCGGCGGAAGGAAGCGTGGAGAGAATGGTGATGGGGTGCACATAGCTCTCATAAAGGATTCCCAGCACGATGTAAACGGCCATCAGCGCAGTGATGATCAGAAGAGGCTGGGTTGACAGAGAGGCTTGGAACGCCTGCAAAGTGCCGGAAAACATTCCATGGATGGTGGTGGGCATTCCAATTTTTTGTTCCATATCGGTGATGGCTTGGGCGGCGTCGCTGAGGGAAACGCCGGGGGAGAGGTTGAACGAGACGGTGACGGAAGGGAATTGACCCTGGTGGTTCACGGCAAGCGCCGCAGTGCGCGTCTAAGCGTGGGCGATGGCGTTGATGGGGACTTCCTTTCCCTGCGAAGCTTCCACGTAAACGTCTTTCAGAGCTTCCGGACTTTGCCAGAACTGAGGCGCGACCTCCATGACCACGTGATATTGATTCAGAGACGTGAACATAGTAGAGACCTGGGCTTGGCCGAAAGCTTCGTACAAAGTGGTATCGATTTGTTTTGGAGTTATGCCAAGCCTCGATGCGGTTTCACGGTCATAGACTAGCTCGGTTTCAAGGCCGCTGTTCTGCTGGTCGGTGTTCACGTCCGTCAACATGTGCTGCTGGCGCATCTGGGCGAGAAGAGTGGGGCCCCAGGTGACCAGATCGTCCAAGTTGTCGCTCTGGATGGTGTATTGATATTGCGCATTGCTCTGGCGGCCGCCGATGCGCAGATCCTGTCCGGCTTGGAGGAAGGCGGTAGCGCCGGGGACGGAAATGAGTTTTGGACGCAGGCGATTGATGACATCGCTGGAAGAAATTTTGCGCTCGTCGAGCGGCTTTAGCGCCATGTAAATAAAGCCGGTGTTCACGGCGCCGGCGCCACCGCTGAAAGCCATTGCGTTTTGAACGGCGGGGTCTTTCGCAACAATATCGACAAAGCGCTTGGTGATGGCCTGCATGGCTTGAAAAGAAATATCCTGCTCGGCCTGGATCCCGCCAAAAACAGTTCCGTTATCTTGCTGCGGGAAAAAGCCCTTGGGGACGACGTAAAAAAGATAGATGTTCAGGCCGATCGTGAGTAGCAGGATGGTCAGAGTGAGAGCGGAATGCTTCAGCACCCAGCTCAAACTTCTCTCGTAAATTGCAAGTACGCGATTAAAAGCGCGCTCGCTGGCTTGAAACAGCTTGTTGTGCGCAGATTCCTCCATATGTTTCAAAAGGCGGGAGCACATCATGGGTGTGGTGGTTAAGGAAATGACCAATGAGATCAGGATGGCGACGGACAGAGTGACGGCAAACTCGCGGAACAAACGGCCGACGATACCGCTCATCATAAGAATGGGGATAAAGACTGCGACCAGGGAAATACTGATGGAGAGCACGGTGAAGCCGATTTCACTGGCCCCTTTGAGGGCCGCGTCCATCGGAGAGTAGCCCTGTTCGAGATAGCGTGAGATATTTTCGATAACCACGATGGCGTCGTCCACAACGAAACCGGTGGCGATGGTGAGGGCCATCATCGATAAGTTGTCGATGCTATAACGGCACAGATACATGATCGCGAAGGTGCCGATCAACGAGACAGGAACGGCCACGCTGGGAATAAGGGTGGCGCGCACGTTACGCAGAAAAAGAAAGACCACCAAGATTACGAGTGCGACGGATATGGCGAGGGTGCGTTCCACGTCGCTGACGGAGGCGCGAATGGTGGTGGTGCGGTCGAGCATGACGGTGAAATCCATGGCAGCCGGGATGGAGGCTTTGAGAGAGGGAATCGCTTCGCGGATGCGATCCACGGTGTCGATGATGTTGGCGCCAGGCTGCCTGAAGATAATCAACAAGACGCCGGGTTTTCCGTTTACGAATCCAGTGGTGCGGAGGTTTTCGACAGAGTCCTGAACGTCGGCAAAATCGGAAAGTTTTACAGCGGCGCCGTTGTGATATCCGACTACCAGATCTTTGTAGTATTGGGCCTTGAGAAGTTGGTCGTTGGTGGTGATGTCGGCGGTTCCGCGATCGTCGGATATTTGTCCCTTGGGCTCGTTGGCGTTTTGCGAGCTCAACATCGACGCGACATCCTGAAGCCCGAGGCCGTAGCTGTTTAACTGAGTGGGATTAATTTCTACGCGGACTGCGGGTAGGGAGCTGCCGCCGACGCTGACCTGCCCGACGCCTTGGATTTGGGAAAGCCGCTGCGAAATGATGGTAGAGGCTGCGTCATACATGGGCCCGCGGTCGTAAACGTCGGAAGTTAGCGCCAGAATCATGATGGGCGCGTCTGCGGGATTTACCTTCCTGTAGGTGGGATTGCCGGGCAAATTAGCGGGCAGATAACTGCGCGCGGCATTGATGGAGGCCTGTACGTCACGCGCGGCGCCGTTGATATCGCGATTCAAGTCGAACTGGAGCGTGATGCTGGTGGAACCGAGGCTGCTGGAAGAAGTCATTTCCGTGACGCCAGCGATACGACCAAACTGGCGCTCGAGCGGAGTGGCGACCGAGGACGCCATGATTTCCGGACTTGCTCCAGGCAAAGAAGCGCCCACTGAAATAGTCGGGAAGTCAACCTGCGGAAGAGCCGAGACAGGCAACTGCTTGAAAGCGACGGCACCCGCGAGCGCGAGAGCCACGGTTAGAAGCGCGGTGGCCACCGGGCGTCGAATAAATGGAGTAGATAGGCTCATATCTAATCCGCTGGGGCTGCCTCCGTAGCGCCCTGACCTGCGCGGCCCGCCCGCCAAGTAGCAGCTTTCTTGGCCAGGCGGTCGAAGTAAATATAAATCACGGGCGTGGTGTAAAGAGTGAGGACCTGGCTGAGGAGCAAGCCGCCCACCATGGAGATGCCCAGAG
>JABDEK010000073.1 GCA_013287135.1 Acidobacteriota bacterium
ACTTTGGTGTGAAGGAACCTGCTCTTCGGCAGAATGATTTTGGCGGCACATTCGGCGGTCCAGTGGAGATCCCTGGTCTGTATCATGGAAAGGACAAAACGTTCTTCTTCGTTTCGTATGAGGGGCTGCGGCTGGCTGCGCCTCAGGCAGGCAATGTCAATTACGTGCCGGACCTTTGCCTGCGAGGTGTGAATCCAGCCAGCAACTGCGCAGGAACAGCCACGCCGGCCGCCGCTGCACTCCAACCGGCCCTGAATGCCTTTCCGCTGCCCAGCCCCGGCGGAATTGATGACGTGGCAAATGGCATTGCCCAGTTTATTGGAAGCTGGTCCAACCCGGCGTCGCTCAATTCCACAAGCGTCCGCTTCGACCACGTTGTGAACGACAAGCTGAGACTCTTCTTCCGCTTCAGTGATACGACCTCAAACTCGGCGACTCGCGGAACGTTTGCGCAGGCCTTAACTCCAAGTGTGGAGAAGACCTCAGCCTATACAATGCGGACCTACACGGCTGGCGTCAGCAGTGTTTTCTCAAGCCGTTTGAGTAACGAATTCCGGCTCAATTACAGTTCGAATGTGTCGACAAGTAGTCAAATGATCGACATGTTTGGAGGCGCCACGCCCGTGAATCTTGCACAGCTGGCTGGTGTCGCAGCTGGGTCAGAGCCCATAGTTTACATTTACTTCGGCGGCGGCCCTGCTCAGCTTCTGCAGGGGCGGACTTCCGTCGTTCAAAGACAGTGGAATTTGGTGGACACTGCGAATCTCTCGTCGGGGCGCCATCAGTTCAAGTTCGGCATGGACTATCGTAGGTTGACGCCGTTTGCGATCCTGCCTACTCTAGTGCCTTACTATTTTTTCACTGAATCTGCGGCCCAATCGAACAGCCCTTTCTCTCTCGTGTTACCCTTCGCTCCTTCGTACCCCTTGTACGAGAATTTTTCGGCTTTTGTCCAAGATGAGTGGAGGGAGTCACAGCGTTTTAGTCTGTCCTTAGGGCTGCGTTGGGAGGTGAACCCTGCGCCAGGTGTGACGCAAGGGTTGAAACCGTACACGGTCCAAGGATCCAGCCCTAGTACTTGGTCTCTGGCGCCGCAGGGCACGCCGCTTTGGCAGACCACCTGGTTCAATTTTGCACCTCGGTTGGGTGCCGCGTACGTCCTTCGTAATACACCTGCCTGGGAAACGGTTGTGCGCGGTGGGGGCGGCGTTTTCTTTGATACTGGCCAGCAGTTGGGATCGCTCGGGTTTGGAGGACCAGGCTTTAGTGCTGTTGGAAGCGGTCCTGCTTCGTTTTCCGGGACTGTTATCGTTCCTCCAATCGTGAATCCGCCGATGACGCCATATAGTGGAACTCCGAACGTTTTCTCTGCTCATTTGCAACTACCTTATACGATTCAATGGAATGCCAGCATCGAGCAGGCGCTAGGCAAGTCGCAGGCCATCTCAGTATCGTACGTCGGTTCACATGCGGCGAGACTGCTGCAGGAGAATGAATTCTCTGTCCCCACTAACCCGAACGCACAGAGCTTTATTATTGTCCAAAATGGTCTAACTTCGGACTACGATTCGTTACAGGTTCAATTCCGGCGCAGACTCAGCCGAGGGCTGACGGCCTTGGCGTCTTACACGTGGTCGCATTGTATCGATTACGGTTCGGAGAACTACAATTTTGGGTACCAGCGCGGGAATTGCGACTTCGACGTCCGGAACAATCTCTCGGCGGCTTTCTCCTATGACCTGCCGGCCGTGGGAAATAATGGCTTTGTAAAGATCCTGATGCACCACTGGGGTCTCGATGACCGCTTTACTGCGCGAAGCGCATTCCCCGTAACTTTATTTGGTCTCCCGCTCGTACAACCGGACGGCAAGACATATGATGCGGGACTGAGCCTTGTCCCGGGCGAACCCATTTATATCTACGGTGCCAATTGCGCCTCTGTTCTTCAAGGTTTGGGAGACCTGCAACCGGGGCAAGAATGTCCGGGCGGCCGGGCAATCAATCCCAATGCCTTCGCCAATGACAGTTCCGGCCTCGGCAATGCCCCGAGGAATTTCGCCACGGGCTTCGGCGCATGGCAGATGAACCTGGCGGTGCGGCGGGATTTTCCGATCCGCGAGAGGCTGAAGCTGCAATTTCGCGCAGAGGTGTTCAACATCTTCAATCATCCGAACCTCGGAGCAATTAATGGGAGCTTTGGCCAGAGCACCTTTGGGCAAGCCACAGCGACACTTGCAAATTCTCCAGGCATCCTGAGCCCGCTCTATCAGACGGGCGGTTCACGCTCAATGCAGTTTGCTCTCAAGTTCGTCTTTTAGCCGAGCCACAAGCAAACCGTGCGGCTCAATGGTGCTGGCGTGGTTGCGTGGCTGTACGAAGGCGAGGGCCCGAGGGCCGGTCTCTCGAACCGACCTGCAACAGGGCTCAGAGCTTCTTTGTCTGTGTGCTCTAAGGCTTGTTTTGGCAGGAAGGGTAAAGCGAGAATTCGGTCGAGTCCCGGAGTGACGACCGCGAAGGAACCGATGCAAGAGAACTGCTTATCTGAAAAAGACAATAGGAGACACGAAATCGAAACAAAGCAAAAAGGACAGACAGAACTGATGATGAGTCTACTTTTGCTGGGCGTTTTATTGCTGTGGACGGTGCCAGCATCTTCTCAACTGCAGTCAGGGAGGATCCCATCCGAAGCAGAATTAGGTTCCAGCAATGTGAGTCCAAGGGTGGACGCTGCTCCTAGACTACCCAAATTGGAAGATGCGTTGGCCATGAAGAGGATCGACGCGATTTCCATAATCCCGAATGGGAAGCTGCTGGCCATCGAGACGGAAGGCGGGATACTGATCCTTTCTACTGGTAACCCGGTTACCCGAATACGGACGCTGAAGGGAAACCAGCCGCGATGGTCGCCGGACGGACGTACGTTGGGCTTCTATGCCGAAGTTAATGGGTTGCGTCAGATCGAAGCGTGGTATCCGCAGTCAGATGCGATTGAGCAGATCACGGAGTTCCCAGATGGAATCTCTTCGGGACTAATACCTGGCGGACTGGGACAGTCTGACCTTTTCGCTTGGTCGCCGGATTCGCTGAGGATCGCTTTTTGCAGCCGGGAAATGGTTGGGTACAAATCGTTAGGTAAAGCTGATTCTTCGAAGGCCCGCGTCTTTAGAGCCGTGGACGCGCCGTCGTTGGGCGAATTAGATGGAGTTTTTCGTGTCAACTACTTAGATTACATAGGAGACGCCGAACGGACGCGCGCTATTGAACGGCACCCGGAACTTGGTCTCAATAAGTTATTTGTTGTCGATATTGAAACTAAGCGCCTGCACCAGATTACCAAAAACAATCGACACTGGTCTCCTGCGTGGTCGCCCGACGGGCTCACGCTAGCTGCAGTAGTTGAGCTCGATAATGTAGAGACTGCAGATGTGCCAACGAATACCAACCTCGTGCTCATTGATATAAACACTGGCGAGGAACGCCGCGTGCCAGCAGCATTCCCGATCATTGGAGCTCTCCAGTGGTCCAAGGATGGTACAAAAATCGCCGCGTTCTGCAAGGAACGGTACTTTAGTTTCAATCACATTCAGCTCTATTCGGCACGAAACAGCCAGTGGTCTGAGGTCTCGGCTCCAAAGGGGACATCCGTAAACGGATTTAGATGGGCGAGCGACAACCGTTCTTTGATGGTTCGTACGTCTGACCGTTTCGTTGATACGTTGTGGCTGATTGACTCGGTCGACGGCAGCGCACACCAGGTCGATACAAACGACCTAAACCTATCGTATCGTGATGACGGGATAGACCAAGACGCGAATGGAGACATTTACTTCGTTGCTGGTGCGGCAACGTTCGCGGGGCGAGTGTTCCAACTGTCCGCCGGCACAGGCCAATCGCTGCGCCAGCTTTATGACGTCAATCCTCAGTTATCGGAGTTGCGCTTTGCACAGCAGAAGCGCCTGACATGGACTAACAAGGCGGGCGACCAAGTTGACGGCGTGCTCATTTTTCCAGCTAATTATCGGCCTAATCAGCGCTATCCGGTAATCGTCGACGTCTACCCACGCCAAGTAAGGGATGAGTTATACCTGGCTTACGGCGGAATGGGTCAACTAGAGGCTGCTGCGGGATACTTGGTCTTTCTGCCCCAACTCAGAGCACCGAACGTAATCCGAGCTTACAAAGGGGACGAAAACTACAACGAAAGGGCACGTGGAGCGAAGGGAATCCCACTCTTGGTTGACGATTTTAGCTCCGGCGTGGAGTACCTAGTTCGGCAGGGTTGGGCGGATCCGGACCGAATCGGCATTTTTGGACACAGCAATGGAGGCTACGTAGCAAATTATCTAATTACGGAAACAAAGATTCCGAAGTGTGCCGTTGTGGGATCAGGTCGCAGCAACCTGATTTTTGACTGGTATTTCTATCCAGATGTCAGGTGGTGGGTCGACCAGATTAGAGCGAGCACGGGCGACATCTATGATAAGGACGCATTCGAAGAGTTCGTTCAGATGTCCCCAGTTTTGCGCATGAACAAGGTGCAAATACCAGTTCTGATGTTCGTTGGCGATGAGGATTTGTCGTGGTTACCGGAAATGCTGATGGAGTTCAATGCGCTCCGACAGCTCGGCAAAGATGTGACGATGGTGCGCTATGCCAACGAAGGACACGTCTTCACTGCCCCGGAAGACATTAGGGATTTCCGTGCCCGCGTCGACGCGTTTTTCGACCAACATCTTCGTCCAGGACAATCGACTGGTCGCTAGGAGTTCTGTCGCAGCCATACGGCCCTTGCGCTGCTTAAAGAGGCCGTTAGATTTGTTTGGCGAATACCGGCAAACAGATTTTTGTCCAATTGGACCTTACGTCTGGCGTCGAGGGGTGTCTCGGTGGACTGGTTCCGCTTCTGGCTTCAAGATTACGAAGATTCCGACCCCGCTAAGGCCCAGCAATACGCCCGCTGGACCGAACTCCGCAAGCGCTAAGAGGAGAACCAGAGCAAGGCGCCGACAAACTGAGTCTTGACAGCGAGGATGCGAACTCGATGATTGCGCGCGTGTGGCAATCAGGTAGTTACTGAGATGGTCCCTGCGTCGGAAGTCTAAATCATTCGTAAATTGTTGATCAAATGACCGTGAGCGTATCATTTCCGCCCGATGCCTTTCAAAGAAGCTATCCTTATATATAGAGACTTATCTCGAGGTAAGCGCTATTTATTTGACCAATGGTCAATGGGCATGTTATTCAGGACATTAGAGATCGGCAGTTCCGGGAGCCCTCAGCTCCCGTGCGGCGCGCGCCCATATCATAAAGAGGTATATCACCACGTCGGGAAGCCCAGACTGTGGGTTGCTAATTCGCTTAGTGTATCTGCCGCTTGTTAGGAACGGATAGCGGCCTGCCCATGAATTTGAGTTCAAGGCAAAGGCTGTTCCGTGACAGTGGAACGCCCCTTTTAGTCGGTGGGTACTTTTCTGGCAACGATGCCGAGGGCAGGCATTTCCGGCATGGTACAGAATGGCAGGAATCGGCCGCATATAGAGAGGTAAGGCGATGAGGGTCAGCTAGTCCCTACTGATCGGTGTCGAGGGCAGGGAGAACATTTCGGGCTTCAGAGGCAATGGTACAGGTGAGGCCCGCGGCGGGAATACTAGGAGAGAGCCTTGGCGTTTGACCGATCGAAATGGGTGTGGATGAACGGCGAACTGATCCCTTGGGACCGCGCCACCATACATGTGTCCGCACATGGCCTGCACTACGGGAGCGGCGTGTTTGAGGGCATGCGGTGCTACGAGACCCCGGCCGGGCCGGCGGTGTTTCGCATGCGCGCTCATTTTAAGCGCTTCTTCGCCTCGGCCAGGACCTACGGAATGGCACTACCCTATACGAAGGAACAACTAGCGGATGCAGTGTTCCGTTTGGTCAGGCGCAACGGGTTTCGGAGCTGCTATGTCCGCCCCATCTGCTATTACGGCAGCGATTCCTTAGCCGTCCAACCCCTTAAGTGCCCGGTTGAGGTGGCGATCTTCGCCTGGCCATGGGCGCCTCTGCTGGGCGTGGAGAAGCAGACCGAGGGAGTCCGAGTGACGATCTCGCCGTGGGTGAAGTTTCATTCCAGCATGATGCCGACGACCGCTAAAGCCTGCGGCCAATATCTCAATTCAATGATCGCGCTGAATGAGGCGGTCCGGCACGGATTCGATGAAGCGATCCTCCTTGACACGGACGGCAATCTCGCCGAGGGGTCGGGTGAGAATATTTTTATCGTTCGCGGCGGAACGGTCGCGACCAACAACGACACAGATTCCATCTTGATGGGTATTACCCGCGATTCGGTGATCCAGATCGCGCAAGACTTGGACTATCCCGTACATATTCGGACGTTGCGCATCGAGGACTTGCTCTCCGCCGACGAAGCTTTCTTCACCGGGACCGCCTCCGAGGTGACTCCGATCATTGAGGTAGACGGCAGGAAGATCGGCACGGGCGTGCGCGGACCTGTTACGGAGAGAATCCAAAAGGCGTTTTTCAACGCCACGGCCGGAAAGGAACCGAAGTACAAGAACTGGCTGGAGCTCGTGGTTAAAACCTCGTCTCCGCGGCGTTCTGTAAGAAGCACAACAGGGACCGGGAGGGCGCGCTCGGGACGTACAGGGATTCGGAACACGGTCGCGGACTAGAATCATGGAAATGATGCAACTCGAGATGTTTGTGGCGGTGGTCGAGGAGCGCAGCGTTCGTGGTGCCGCGGAGCGCGTCTTCCGCACGCAACCGGCTGTCAGCATCGCCGTGCGCAAGCTCGAAGAGGAGGTGAATGCGCCGCTGTTCGACCGCTCGAAGCGATATGAATACCGCCTGACCGAGGTTGGCGAAGCGCTCTACAGCTATGCCACCCGCCTGGTTTCCTTGCGCAATGAGGCAATTTCCACGATGGCGGATCTGAGCCACCTGCGTACCGGGCGTCTCCGCGTGGGTGCCAACGAGAGCATCAGCATGCATCTGCTCCCGCAGTTGACTCAAGAGTTTCTAAAACGTGATTCCGGAGTGCGCATCGAACTGCGCTGCGAAAGCTCGGCCCGGCTCGTCGCGGGGCTGAAGGACCGGCGCCTCGATTTAGCGCTGCTTTCTTTTCAGCCGGAAGATGCAGAACTCGAATCACAGTTCCTCACGCGCGACGAGCTGGTGTTGATTACGAACCCGAAACATCCGTTTGCCAGCCGCGGGAGCGTCCACGTGCGGGATCTCGGCCAGCAGACGGTTATCGTGATGGATGTTTCTTCCGCTTGGCACCAGAAGATGGTGGATACCTTCATCCAGTTCAAGGCACCACTGAACTTGAGTATCGAGAATGCTCCCATCGAGACCATTAAGAAAATGGTCGCTATCGGGCTAGGCGTGGGATTTGTGCCGTTGATGTGCGTCCGGCAAGAGAAGCTACGCGAAGAGCTCGCGGTGGTTGGGATCGAGGGCTTCCACCAGGAACGATCGCTCTACGTGGTGAAACGGCGAGCCGTGCAGTCGCACGCAGTGAAGGCATTCGTCCAAGTCGCGGTCTCATTTGGAAACGGTTTGCATGAAAACAAAGGATCGATTCTGCCGACAGCTGAGGCCAAACCTTCATCGAGCTGCCAGAAAAATAACAAGGTCGTGATGGTCAATCAGCGCGCCTAAGCAAGCCGCGTCCCGCCTTGGCTCTTAGATCAGAAGCAAAATGATCAATCTCTGTCCGAGAGTGTGTTTGCCGCGAAGGTATTGAAGGCTGGAGTCTACATTGTTTATGCACAGTAACCTGTTTGACGTATACAACGTTTGCAAGGACCGCAACGGCGAAACGCTTGTCCGCTCTTTTTCTGGAGGTTTAGGCAGCCCGAGCTCAAAAGGTAGGGAAATTGGAGGGACAATCGCAAGGTGAATCGATGTCGGGAACATTTTCGCTTCGAGATACCTGAGGATTGGGGCGTGGTCCAATTGGTAGGACACCTCACTGTTAATGAGGACGGTGTTGGTTCGAGTCCAACCGCCCCAGCCAACCTGCTGCGGTCCTGTGGACGGATGGTCTGTCGAAATTTGTGGTTGCGAGACGAATGGCGAACTTCAGTAATGGTCTGTCCGAGTTATTTCTAAGTATGCCGCTCTGGGGAATGGTTTTGTACCACTTCCTGGAAATATTAAACCCTCTTAAAAACGAAAGTTTTTGAGCAGAATTATGCTAGCTTTCGAGCCATCGCTCATCTGCAAAGAGCGAGCCAAAACCTAAGTGAAATTCCCAATCGAGCCCGTACCCGAACCCTGCGGTCTGACATTCGCCGAGTTGTCGAGACTTTCGGACGAAGGAGTAATGGCACATCTGCAAGCCGGGCACGGGGATGCGCTCGCCGTGTTGTTCGATCGCTATCACCGTCTGATTCTAAGTGTAGCCCTCAAGATCCTCCGTGATGCAGGTGAAGCGGAGGACGTATTGCAATCGGTGTTCCTTGAAATTTACAAAGTGGCGGGACAATTCGACCCCTCGCGCGGCACTACTAAGGTATGGTTGCTGCAATACGCCTATCACCGCAGCATGAACCGGCGTCAGTATCTCAAGGCCCGAAACTTCTACGGCCCCGGCCAGGGCCATGCGGACGAGTTGCAACCGGCGGAACGATCACTCCGCGCCGGCGGTCTTGGTCCGTTGGCTCTTCCAGAAGTCCGCAATCTAGTCCGCGAGGGTTTGGAGAGCCTGAATCATACCGAGAGGCGAACGCTACACTTGACGTATTTCGAAGGCATGTCGCTCAAGGAGATCGCTGCAGAAACGGGGGAGTCTCTGGGCAACGTACGGCATCACTATTATCGCGGGCTGAGCCACCTTCGATTGTTTCTGTCCAGGGGCAGCGGAAAAACGGAAAAAAAAGAGACGGCTGAAATTATTGGGCGGGGGATCATCGATGTTAAAGCATGAGCAGCATGAAAGATTTGACGAATTGTGCGCACTGTCGGCAGCGGGCCAGCTTTCTTGCGACGAGCAGAGAGAGTTGGCCGGCCACGTCAAGGAATGTGAGTCTTGCCGTTCGGCATGCGATGATTTCTCTCTCATCTTGCGTGAGATGCCCGCTGAGGGAACGCTCGCCGATAAAACTGTCCTACGGCGCATGGAGAAGAGCGGTCTTCGCGAGCGTTTCCTCGAAAGAGCGCGTGCGGAAGGCGTCCGATTCTCGAAAGGCGCGGAAATTCCCAAAAGTTCTGGCCGCTGGAGGTTCGCTGTTCTCAACCCATCTTTCAAGTGGGCGGTCGCATGCTTCATAGTGGGAATCCTGTTTGGCTCAGTTAGCAATCGGATCGCGGGTATGGCGACGCGAATTCCTCAACTCGCAAATGTGTCCTCACCGTCAGTTGCGATGGACCATTCGCAGCACGTTCGGAATGAGGATGAGTTGCTCCTGCCAAAAGTGAATGAACTTCAGTCTCTCAACGAAGGATCGCAGAAGATAATCGTCAGCTTAAAAACCGAGAACGCCGAGCTCATGGCACGTTTGAATGCGCTTGAAAAACAATTCGACGTTAGCCAGACCGAGAAGCAAGAATTCACACGAACGGTGGCTCACCTCAACGAGATGAATGCGGCTCTTTCAAACCAGATGGAGCAAAACTCTCAGCTCTTGGCCCAAACCAAGGGTGAGCTGGAAAAGGTGCGTAACGAAAGAGAGACAGTGGGCAAAGAGCTCGCGGCGGAAAAGGCCGAGGTCAGCTCGTTATCGCAGCAGGTTCGGTTGCAGACCACTAGCCTCGACCAAGACAAGGACTTGCTCGTCGCAGGACGTGACGTTAGGGACCTGATGGGGGCGCGAAATCTACACATCATTGACGTGCATGACGCAGACGGCAAAGGGAAGGACCGCAAGTCATTCGGCCGAGTCTTTTATACCGAGGGCAAGTCCCTGATCTTTTATGCTTTCGATTTGGACGAAAAGAAACTCTCGAATGCGAAGTACACGTTCGAGGCCTGGGGCGAGCGTCTAGGTCAGCCCGGCTCGGTAAAAAGGCTTGGCATACTCTATGTCGACGATATGTCGCAAAAGAGATGGGCCCTAAAAGTGGACGACCCTCAGCAGTTAGCTCAGATCGACTCTGTTTTTGTGACGCTCGAACCCCAGGAGGGTGCAAACAACATTCCGCGCGGTAAGCGGATCCTGTATGCCTTCTTGGCCGGACAGCCGAACCACCCGTAAAGGTCGCGAGTCGCTCGATCACCCAGAAACTCACCATCAAGGAATTTCTCTCCCGCCCCTGTGGCCTTCTTGCGAACGCTTTTCGAATCCACCGCCTTTTTGCAAGCCATCTGGTACATATGGCCAATTCCCCAGGCATTTGTATAAACGATAGTAGCGGCTTCTGCCGAAGGGGTGATGACGGTTGAAAATGCGCCATGTTCCAGCCGCGACGTTGTTGTTTGGGTTTCTTTTGTCTTTCCTATGCCCTCTCGTTGCGCTGCGTGCGCAATCGACGAGTGCGACAATCAACGGCCAAGTCACAGACGCTCAGGGCAGGGCCGTACCGGGCGTCGAAGTGCAGGCGGTGAATATCGATACCGCCGTGACATACCGCGGCAGAACTAACGACAGCGGTATCTACGCTATTCCAAGCATTTCTCCGGGCCAGTACCGGCTTGTTGTTACCAAAGACGGATTCAAAGTGATCAATAAGACAGGTCTGACGCTTCAAATCCAAGATACTCTCGAGCAGAATTTCGCGCTGGAAATTGGCTCTGTGAATGAATCTGTCACTGTGGAAGGCGGCGCCTTGGTGATCAACACCACCGATGCATCGGTCAGCACGGTGGTGGATCGGTCGTACATCCAGAACATGCCCCTGAATGGGCGCAGCTTCCAGGATTTGATTCTGCTTACCCCAGGGACTGTGACGCAGACTCCCCAACTGAGCAATACTGGCAATGGAGGGCTCGGCGAAACGGGAGAATTCAGCGTCAACGGCCAGCGGACGGAATCTAACAACTACAGTGTGGACGGCGTCAGCGCGAATATTGGAGCAGCTGCCGGTATCAACATGTTGGTTTTTGCGGGCGCTAGCGGATCTGTTGCTGCTTCCACGGCGTTGGGCACGACGCAGGCCTTGGTTTCCGTAGATGACCTCCAGGAGTTTCGTGTACAGAGCTCGAGCTACTCAGCGGAATACGGTCGGAATCCGGGCGGTCAATTCGCGTTTGAGACGAAGTCAGGTACTAATCAATGGCACGGCACCGCTTACGACTATTTGCGCAATGGCGTTTTCGACGCACAGGACTGGTTCAACGACTATTTTGGCACGCCAGAACCGGCGCTCCGGCAGAATGATTTCGGCGGGACGTTAGGCGGGCCAGTCGACGTTCTTGGTCTGTATCATGGGAAAGACAGAACTTTTTTCTTTGTTTCGTATGAGGGGTTGCGCTTGACTGCGCCACAGGCGGCCACGGCTAATTTCGTGCCCGACGATGCTCTGCGCGCGAGCGCTCCTGCAGCCGTGCAGCAATTGCTGAACGCCTTTCCCGTGCCAAGCCCCAGCGGGATTGATGACACGGCGAACGGAATCGCCCAGTACATTGGGAGTTGGTCTAATCCAGGTTCGCTTAATTCGACAAGCGTCAGATTTGACCATGCGATCAGTGACAAAGCGAGACTCTTCTTTCGGTTTAGTGACACTATCTCCGGCTCGTCCGCTCGAGGTACATCCGCAGCTTCTTCTAGTCCAACAGTGCTATCCAAGTCAGATTATAGTTTAATGACCTACACGGCCGGTGTCAGCAGTGTCTTGTCAAACATCGTGGGTAATGAGTTTCGTCTGAACTACAGCTCGAATAGCACGACACAGAATCAAGTCATCGACGAGTTGGGTGGAAGCACCCCCGTAAATTTAGCGCAGCTTACGGGACTAGGTGCGGGTGCGGCTCCACAGGCTTTCCTTGAATACGGCGGATATTCAATTGCGCTCAACCAACAACGGCAGTCAGGCACTCAGCGGCAGTGGAATTTAGTAGATACCGTGAATCTGTCTCGGGGGCACCATCAATTCAAGTTTGGCGTGGACTTTCGAAGATTGACTCCGTTTGCCATTCCTTCGAATCCTTTGCTAGTGTACTTCTACCTCAGTGAGTCCGCGGTCCAAACCAACAGCCCATTTACGTTTCCTGTAGCAACTGCTCCCGCCTATCCGTTGTACAAGAATTTCTCAGCTTTTGTCCAAGATGAGTGGCGAGTGTCACCTCGTCTGAGCCTCTCCATGGGACTGAGATGGGAAGTGAATCCCGCACCCAGTGTAACGCAGGGATTAAGGCCCTACGCGCTCGAAGGATCGGGCCCGAGTACTTGGACGCTAGCTCCCCAAGGGACACCGCTGTGGCGGACGACCTGGGCCAACGTCGCACCTCGGCTGGGTGCTGCCTACATCCTGAATAATCGGCCAGGCCAGGAAATGGTTGTGCGTGGGGGAGCGGGCGTGTTCTTTGACACCGGGCAGCAGTTGGGGTCATCAGGCTTCAATGGGCCGGGGTTTGTCGAGGACGGCGCCTTTCTGCCCGGATCGTTTCCCGTGCTTCCAGCGATTCCTGCGATTGTGAACCCGCCTGTGGGCCAGCAGGTGCTGGCGAGCGTAACTGAACCGAATCTCAAACTACCATATACCATTCAATGGAACCTTAGCGTCGAGCAAGCTCTTGGTCAGTCACAGTCGCTGACCCTGTCGTATGTTGGTTCGCACTCCAGCAGGTTACTTCAACAAAGCGCGTTTAACACCCCCAGCAATCCAGTTGCAAGTAGTTTTGCGTTGGTCCAAAACGGGCTGACCTCGGACTATGACTCGGCGCAAATCCAATTCCGCAGGAGACTGACTCGGGGCTTGACCGCGCTAGCATCGTACACCTGGTCTCACTGTCTCGATTACGGGTCCCAGAATATCAACATTGGGTATCAACGCGGAAATTGCGACTTCGACGTGAGGCACAACTTCGCCGCCGCTTTTTCGTACGATTTGCCGAATTTTGGGGAAGGGACTCTTCTAAAGGCCGTCGTGCATAACTGGGGATTCGACGACCGTTTTACCGCGAGAAGCAGCTTTCCCGTCACACTGGACGGAAACGAGCTTTTGCAACCGAATGGGCAGTTCTACTATGCCGGGCTGGAATTTGTTCCAGGTCAACCAGCTTACCTCTATGGTGCCAATTGTGCCTCGGTCCTTCAAGGGCTGGGGGCTCTCGCTCCGGGGAAGGATTGTCCAGGCGGCCGGGCTATCAATCCTTCGGCTTTCACCTCGGTAAGTTCTGGTCTGGGTGATGTTCCGCGCAATTTCGCACGTGGCTTTGGAGCGTGGCAAATGGACTTGGCAGTCCGGCGGGATTTTCCGATCCACGAAAGACTAAGGCTTCAGTTTCGCGCTGAAGCATTCAACGTCTTCAATCACCCGAATTTCGGAAGCATCAATCCGTACACCTACCAGAGCACATTTGGGCAGGCGACGGCCACACTTGCAAGTTCGTTAGGCATCTTGAGCCCGCTGTATCAGATGGGTGGTCCTCGCTCGATGCAGTTCGCTCTCAAAATCATCTTTTGACAGCCGATTCACGGAGGGCCTGCGAATGTATCAGAGGCCTTTATGACCGCGCCGGGTTCAGAGGAGAAATGACCAGTGTCTAGATTGTGCAATTTTGGCACGCCGAAACGTGATCGGTATCAAGTCGCTTCATTCTCGAATCCGGCTTCAGCGCTGGCTCTTATCTCATGTTTCTCGTTTGTTGCCCTTTGCCCTGCGCAACAATCCAAGCAGACTTTCACCGTCGCCGATGAAATAGGATTAGCGCATTTTGGCGATCCATACTATGGAAATGCCGATCCCCTGCTGTTTTCGCCGGATGGTAAGTACGTTGCTGTGGACACTGAACGTGGACTTCTGGATGCCAACCGTGTCGAAGACTCCCTGCGTTTTTATCGCACGGCAGACATCGCGGCTTTTCTACACCGGTCTGGTGAGGCAGAGCAGCCGACGCCGGTATGGATGCTGACCCGTTCTACCGACAAAGTAGGACCAATTATCGGGAATTGGCGATGGCTGGCTGATTCGAGTGGAGTTGCTTATTTGGAGCGCGTTAAAGGCGGCAAACAAGAACTAGTATTGGCGGACATGCGTAGCAGGAAATTAGAAATCCTGACCTCTCCATCGACTCACGTCAAGATGTTCGACGTTCGTGACAGACAGCACTATGTCTATACCGCTCTTGACCCGGCTGAGGAGAAAGAGAGCCAAGTCGAACGAAGTGGAGCTGCAGTTGCCGGAACTGGGCGCACATTGTGGAACCTTCTGTTTCCACAAGAAGAAACTACCGCCTCCAACTTTCAGCACCCACATCTTTGGGCCGTCAACGGCGGCAACCCATTCGAGGTTAGGCATTCGGGCGTTCCAGTTCTCCCGATCTGGGATCTGGCACTGTCACCGGATGGGGCTTCAGTAGTCACGCAGTTGCCGGTTCCCGATGTCCCATCCTCGTGGGAAGTGCTGTACCCGCCTGCGCTCAAATCCGCTGCTTTCCGGATTCACGGCGGGCATCAGGATTTGCGCCAGGGATGGGGAATTGTAAACCACTATGTTGCTATTGAACTTGCGACGGGCGCCGTGCGGAGCTTGACCGAGGCGCCCGTCGGCGGTGCGTCCGGTTGGTTTTCATATGGAAGCCCGAGCTGGTCTAGCGACGGTAGCTCAATCGTATTACCTGACACCTTCCTCAAATCAAAGGACAATGCGCCGTCCCGGCCGTGCGTCGCGGTTGTGAATATACATTCTCACAGTAGCTCCTGTGTTGAGGAATTAAAAGCCCATACGGAGACAGATGTCGAGGAAGGTTTCCATGTCATCTGGAGCGTGCGCTTCGGGCGTGAGAAGCAGCGAATTCTCGTCAGTTTTAACAGTCATGAAGACTTTTGGGTAAAGGGAACCACTGAGTATCAGCAATCCGTCGACGGGGCATGGCAAATTGTCAGGCAGTTCAGAGGAACTCCGGAAACTGACCATGATGGTTTAGAGGTGAACGTGAAGCAGAGCCTGAACGAACCTCCGAGACTTGTTGCCAGCGACGGCGAAAGAACCCGCATAGTTTGGGACCCAAATCCGCAGCTTAATCAGTTCGAACTCGGCGACGCAATCGTTCAAACGTGGAAAGACAACGAAGGCCGGACTTGGAAAGGCGGACTCTATAAACCAAGCAAATATAGCGCGGCGAAGCGCTATCCTTTGGTGATACAAACACACGGATTCTCTGAATCACAATTTAGTCCCGATGGTGCATATCCCACCGCGTTTGCGGCTCGAGCGCTCGCTGCAGTGGGATTCATGGTCTTACAGGCTGAACGGGAGGTTGGTTGGAGTTGTCCCTTCAGTCTTCCTGATGAGTACCCTTGCTACGTGAGCGGTTACAAAGGAGCTATCAAACAATTGGTTTCCGATGGGTTAGTAGATCCTGACAACGTGGGCATTATCGGATTTAGCCGATCGTGTGGGAGCGTCATGGAGATGCTAGCGGATGATTCTTTTCATTTCAAAGCAGCCTCAGTTACCGACGGCATCATGCATACTTATTCTCAATATATCGTAAGTGTTGACTATGCGAACGACTCGGTCGCCAACGATGCCAATTCGTCCATTGGCGCCCCGCCTTTCGGTGAAGGCTTGCCGTTGTGGTTGAAACGGTCTTTAAGCTTCAGGATCGACCATGTCAATACGCCTCTGTTGGTGGTTGCCGAGGGACCCGTGAGTATATTTTTGATGTGGGAGCCTTATGCGGCCTTGCGTTATCTGCACAAACCGGTCGATCTGACAATGTTGAACACGTATGAGCACGTCCTCACAAATCCAGCTGTACGCATGGCGTCGCAGGGAGGGTCGGTGGACTGGTTCCGGTTCTGGCTGCAGGATTACGAGGATCCCGATCCGGCAAAGCAGGAACAATATAAGCGGTGGAGAGACTTGCGGAAAATGCAGGAAGAGAATAGCGCGAAAGCGAAAGCTGCGGCGCTGAATTGAAGGGTCAACTGGTTCTCTAGGCTCTCCCGCTCACCAACTGCAGACAAGCTTTGTCTCTTTCTTTCGTCATAAATGGAATTAACTTGTACTCAGTAGCCCCGGTGGTGTTAGCTGACCAAGATGGCGCCCACAAGCGTGACAAAAAAAACGCAGCGAAGGGTTAACCGGCGCACAGACTCCGCACAACATGCGGACAATAGACCTGTTATTATCCGCACCCGGCTTAAGCCTATTTGTTGCAATGAGAGATTTGTTTCACGGGGCGCGCGTGGGGCGCGTACGATTTCGCGGAGCAGCACTTGACAAACGTATCGTGCTGTCATAATTTTGGTCCCGGTATGAAGCTGCGGGCACAGCATCATCATAACCACCATCATCACGTGGAACCGTGCCCGCGGTCGTGTAGCTAGCTACTAGAATATAGCTGGACTCATCGGCCCGCTGGCGCGGAATGCGCTAGCGGGCTTTTTGTTTTTCTGGAGGCGAAATGGAGCTGGATTTCGAAAAGGAAAACGGACTGATACCTGCAATCGTCCAGGAGGCTTCGACCCATGAAGTGCTCATGCTGGGCTTTATGAACCCAGAGGCGCTCGCGCTCACGACCGAGACGGGCCTGGTCACCTTTTATAGCCGCTCGCGCAGAAAGCTGTGGACGAAAGGTGAGACGAGCGGCCAAAGACTTCTGTTGCGCGAACTGCTGGTCGATTGTGATCAGGATGCGCTCCTGATTCGCGTGCAACTGGCGGGTGCTGCGGTCTGTCACGAGGGCTACCGCAGTTGCTTTTTCCGGCGGCTCGAACCGAATGGAGAAAGCTCGATTGTTGCCGAGAGAGTCCTTGGCCCTAAGGAAATTAATGAGGAGGAAGCGAAGCGATGACCCGGCTCAAGCTCGGAATTCCAAAAGGAAGTTTGCAGGATTCCACGGTCGATCTCTTCGTGCGTGCCGGTTGGCGCATCGCTGTAGGTTCCCGCAGTTATTTCCCGTCGATTGACGACCCCGAGGTCGAATGCATGCTGGTGCGGGCTCAGGAAATGGCACGGTACGTGGAGAGCGGCGCACTCGATGCCGGCATTACGGGCAAAGACTGGATTCTCGAATCGAATGGGGATGTGGAAGAAGTCGCCGAGCTTGTTTATTCCAAAACCAGTCTCGGCCGCGTGCGCTGGGTTCTAGCTGTAGCCGAGGACTCGGGAGTAGAAAAAGTCAGCGACCTTGAGGGGAAAGTGATTGCGACCGAACCGGTCAGGTTGACCCAGCGATACCTTGATCGGCATGGCGTACGCGCACGCGTCGAGTTTTCATGGGGCGCGACCGAAGTCAAAGTCCCGCAACTCGCCGATGCCATTGTGGAGGTGACCGAGACAGGCGCGTCCCTGCGCGCGAACCACCTTCGCGTGGTCGACACGCTCTTGGAATCCGCCCCCTGGCTGATCGCGAACCGCAGCTCCTGGCAGGACCTCTCGAAGCGAGAAAAAATAGAGAACATGGCGCTCCTGCTCGAAGGCGCGATCCGGGCTTCCAGCCGCGTCGGCTTGATGCTCAACGTCCGCCGCGGCGATCTCCCCGGAGTTCTCGGGGCGCTGCCTGCTCTACGCAACCCCACCGTGTCACAGTTAAGCGACCCGGAATGGGTGGCCATTAACACCATTGTGGAAGAAAAAACCGTGCGGCAACTGATGCCGAAGTTGAAATCGGCTAAGGCCGAAGGAATTGTTGAGTATCCGCTCAACAAGATTGTGTTTTGATGCTCATTCTCAAGCTTACGGCTGTAGTCGCGGAAAAACTTCTAGCGTCGCGCCGCGGCCGGGACCGGACTTGTGAGCGCGTAGCTCTCCGCATTGTGCGCGACGTGCGGCGCCGGGGCGATGCGGCATTGTTTTCCTGGGCGAGACGGCTCGACGGGTTCGCCGCCAGTCGCAATCGCCTTTGGGTCTCACGTGAAGAATTGAGAGCGGCGCGGCGCCGCGTTTCGCGCGAGTTCCTCAGCGCCGTGGACCATGCAAGCCGCAATATCCGTGCGGTTGCACGCCGCCAGAGACCGCTAGAGTGGAACTTGAAAGTAGAGCCCGGCGTCTCGATCGGCCAACGCGTCCGTCCGATTGGAATCGTGGGGTGCTACGTCCCGGGTGGCCGCTTCTCCCTAGTGTCAACTCTGCTTATGACTGTGATTCCCGCGCAAGAAGCCGGAGTCGAGAGAATCATCGTGGCGAGTCCGCGCCCTAGCGACGAACTTCTTGCTGCCGCCGATTTTCTGGGGATTCGCTATCTCATCCCTGCGGGCGGTGCCCAGGCCATCGCCGCTCTTGCTTATGGAACGCGTTTGATCCCTCGCGTCGATAAAATCTTTGGCCCGGGAAATGGTTTTGTCACCGCCGCGAAGCGTTTCGTTAGCCACGACTGCGCAATCGACCTCGTGGCCGGGCCGACCGAGGCGGTGGTTTTTGCAGGTTGCGGGAACGGGCGTTTTATCGCAGCGGATTTGGTGGCCCAAGGCGAACACGATCCCGATGCCATTGGATTGTTCGTGACCACGTCTGCCGGCTTGGGCCGCCGCGTAGCCGACGAGATCGAGCAACAGCTTGCAAAACTTCCCCGGTCGAATCCGGCGCACCGGTCGCTTGGGAGGAAAGGAGCAGTCTTGATTGCGCGCAATTTTGCAGAAGCCGCGAGTTTCATCAATCGATTTGCTCCGGAACATTTGAGCCTTCCAAGGGAAGGGAATGGCTTGCTTGAGCACTTCGATTCCGCGGGAAGTATTTTCCTCGGGGACTGGAGCGCTCAGTCAATGGGAGACTACGCAAGCGGAACGAACCACGTCTTGCCCACCGGCGCCGTGGCGCGCGCGCGCGGAGGCCTCTCGACCGCGGACTTCGTTAAATGTATCGGCGTCCAAGAAATTTCACGTAGGGGCCTCAAGGGATTGGCATCCACTGTGAAGGAATTTGCGAGAGCGGAAGGTCTTGAGGCGCACGGCAGAGCGGTTGAGGTTCGCGAATGAGCGAGGCGATCCCAGGGCGCGCAGCGATTGCCCGCATGCGGCCGTATCATCCACCACTAGAAGGCCGCACCGGCAAGTTGCGACTCGACTTCAACGAAAGCACGCTCGGCTGTCCGCTGCCTGTGCGTATAGCGCTGCGAAGACTCAGCGCAGAAGCGGTTTCGATGTATCCAGAGCAGGAGACCATCCGGCACGAAATGGCCGCTCACTTCCACGTTCGGCCGGAGCAGCTACTGCTCACGAATGGAACGGACGAAGCGTTGCATCTGGTCGTGGATACGTTCGTGGAAAGTCGCGCGACTGTGTTACTCGTCGAGCCGACTTTTGCGATGTACCGATTCTATTCCGAACGGGCAGGCGCGAGAATCAAGTCGCTTCGCTATGGCGCGAGCTTGGAATTTCCGATGGCGGAAGTCCTCGCGGGACTTCGTTTGGAACCGCGGGCCACCTTCATTGCCAATCCGAACAACCCGACGGGGAGCTTGCTTGGGATGAAGGATTTGCGGCGAGTCATTGAGGCTGCCAGGCGGACACTCGTGGTTGTGGATGAGGCGTATTTCGAATACTCAGCAGTGACCGTTCTTCCCTGGATCAGGCGGTACAAGAACTTGGTGGTGACGCGCACATTTTCAAAGGCGGCTGGCTTGGCTGGCCTGCGCTTGGGTTGCATCTTTGCCCATCGCGAGATTGCCGCCTGTTTGCGAAAGGCGCAGTCTCCCTACCCCGTGAATGCTGCGGCCCTGGCTGCAGCTCACGGCGTGATTGGGCACCCTGCTTACCTGGAGAGGTCGCTGCGCGAGTTCCGCCGCAGCCGGCCGGAGCTAGAGCGCGGCCTGCGGCGGCTAGCGGTGCGCTTTTTTGCCAGTGCAGCGAACTTCATTCTGGTGGATCTGGGCCATCGGGCGAAGGAAGTCGTGGCCTCTCTCGCGCGCAAAGGGATATTGGTCCGGGACCGGTCAAACGATTTCGAGGGCCGGGGTTATGTGCGCATCTCCGTGGGAACGCTGCGGGAGACGCGCCGGCTGTTGCGCGAATTGAAAAAGATTCTATGAGAAAAGTCAGCTTGCGCAGAACGACCAAGGAGACCGACATTCACTTGTGGCTGAACCTAGACGGCAGCGGTAAGGCGTCGATCGACACGGGAATACGTTTCTTCGACCACATGCTCGACCAAGTCGCGCGCCACGGAGCCCTAGATCTCCATCTCATCGCTTCGGGCGACCTCGATGTGGACCAGCACCACACGGTTGAAGACGTCGGCATCGTCCTAGGGGAGGCGGTGAAAAAGGCGTTGGGATCCAAGCATGGAATCCTTCGGGCAGGCTACTTTCTGATGCCCATGGATGAATCGCTCGCAGCCGCTGCCATTGATTTCTCGGGCCGTGCGCACTTTGTCTGCAAGTGGCGTCCGCTAGCGCGGCGAGTGGGCGATTTCCAGACAGAATTACTCGAGGATTTCTTCGAGGCATTCGCACAATCGGCTGCTGCGAACGTTCATTTGCGATTCGTTTACGGCCGGTCCTCACACCACCAGGTGGAAGTCATGTTCAAAGCCTTCGCGCGGGCGCTGCGGTTTGCGGTCACCCGCGACCGCCGGCTTCGCCGGGTTCTTCCGAGCACCAAGGGGCTGCTGTGAAGATTTCGATCATTGACTACGGCGCGGGAAATCTGCCTTCGG
>JABDEK010000074.1 GCA_013287135.1 Acidobacteriota bacterium
AGTCATTGTATTACGTTTTCTTCCGGCCGGCTACGAGACACCGCGATCGGCCACCTCGCCTTTGCATCTTGAAGTGCGGTAGTTTCAGTTCCCGCGCGTGAGGTTCTTCACCTGCTTCGCCAGTTTCTCGATTTGTTCGGCCTTTTGTATCATCGGAAGCGACAAAGTATTCGTCGCATCCGTCTTTTCCACTTCGTCTTTCAATTCGGTAGCCAACTGGTAGAGCTTCTCCACGTCATCGTGTATTTGCTGCTGATTCTGCTTCAGAATATCTTTGGGATTGGGCTTTGGCAGGTTATCCGGCCCGATGGGATCCTGGTGCAGAGGAGCTTGCCCTTGTTGCGCCGAAGATGGCGGGATGGGTTTCTGGGCATTTACGGAACTAACGCTAGAAAACAATCCTAATGGTATGCCCACCGTTACCGGAATCATCGCCGCTAAAAAGTTACGTTTATTCGCGTCCATATCGTTGCCACTCCTTCCGCTACAATATGATGCAATCTCGCGCCCCGCGGGAGCTCTGCCTGATCATCGAAGCACGCTGCGTCAAGCCGGGCGGGTGTATAATTCCGCTCCCTTTATCTTATGACTGATTCGTTCAGAATGTGGCTGGAAATTGCCGGGATACGCGCTTTGCGCATCCTCATAATTGTCCTTGTAGCTTTCGTAATTGCACGGCTCCTGAGATCGTTTACCAGCCGCCTGGTTCAAACAGCGAAGTCGCCCACCCGCGTCTCTCAGATGCGCGAGCAGCAAACCCGCACCATGGCTGCTTTGCTTTACAGCGTGGGAGTGGGCCTGATCGTCGCCATCGCTTTCCTTACTGCGCTGCCTGAACTCGGATTCAACGTGAGCCCGGTCGAAGCGGCGGCAGCGGTGGCCAGCCTAGCCCTCGGATTCGGAGCACAGAATCTGGTTAAGGATCTAATCAATGGCTTTTTCATTGTCTTTGAGGATCAGTTCGTCATCGGCGACCTGATTCAGACCAGCAGTGAAACAGGACGCGTGGAGCACCTTACTTTGCGCCGAACCGTGATTCGAAATCCGGCCGGGGCGATCGTAACCATCCCCAACGGCCTGGTCGGCCAGGTTGCTAACCTCAGCCGGGATTGGTCCCAGGCTTTCATCGACGTCATCGTATCTTCGGACGAGATGGTAGGTCGCGCTCTAACCGCGCTGGAGAAAATAGCCGCGGAATTCCGCCACGATGCAGACTGGTCGCCAGCGCTGGTGGACGGGCCTCGCGTGCTCGGCGTTGAATCTCTCGCGCTGGATGGAACCACTATTCGGTTGCAGGTACGCACTGCGCTAAATCGTAAAGATGACGTATCGCGTGAGCTTCGCCGGCGAATCAAACTTGGCTTCGAGCAGGCGCGCATTCCGCTCAGCCACATGCACAATGTCTCCGTGCGCGAAGTTGCGGCGCCGAGTTCTTCATAATTATTTTAAAGATAGGAGAAAAATAATGGGAGACGTTTCGCACGAACAGGTAAATCTAATGTTGCGGCTTTACGATATTCGCCGCGAACCTCGCCTTCGCGAGGCGCGCGAATGGTTCATGAATAATTTCCATCCTACGTCTCCTGAAGACGTGATGCGGCAGTATCCCCCGGCCAGTCAGGAAAACGCCTACTTCCGGATGGTAATGAGCTACTGGGACATGGTGGCGGGAATCGTTAATCGCGGATTAGTCGACGAAGAAATGTTCTTCGAAAACTCCGGCGAGCAGTGGATTGTTTGGGAACGCCTGAAGCCTGTGATCGGCGCCTGGCGGGCTCTGTTCAAGAATCCGCACATGCTTTCGAACCTGGAAGAACATTGCAAACGCTTCGAAGCCTGGCGAGAGAAACGCGCTCCTGGAACAAATCAGGCAATCCGTGACATGTTCGCACAAATGGAAAAACAGGCGGCCGCGGCTAAGAAATAAAGGCCTCAAATCAGAGGTTCAACTGTGTTTTTTTTCGGTCGCCAGGGCTAAGGCTGTAATTTCACCAATTTCGCTAGGTTTTCGCGGCGAAATTGTGATAGTTTTTGCAGACCCCCGCGAACGGATTTTTTCCGTTATGGAGAATCTGGAGCCATCGGCTTAGTTCGTAGCCCTACAAGGCGTTCGGTGAGGAATATCTAAAATGAATTTTCGCTATCCGATTACTCTCGTTCTCCTATTGGTAATCTGCTTCGCGCTGGTCTTCCCTCGGGACGTCGCCGCGCAGGCCACACAAAGCGCTGGAAAAATCACGGCAGTCGTGCCGATCGTCAACGTGATCCGCGGTCCGCAGCAAGTCCCGGCATCAACATCCCAGCAAGTGTTCTGGGGCGACGTGATTAACACCGGGCACTTGGCGCGTGCGCGCATCGCGCTCAATGACGGCTCCATCCTCAGTGTTGGTTCCGATTCCAACTTGAGCGTCACCAAGCACGATGCTTCGCAGCAGCAAACCGATCTGGATCTGAATTATGGCCGCGTCCGCGCCAAAGCAGCCAAACTCGTGAAGCCGGACGCCCACTTCCAGATCCGTACTTCGGTTGGCGTCGCCGGTGTCGTCGGCACCGATATGATCGTGATTTTCGACAGCACCGGAAAGATGGACGTCATATGCGTCGAGGGTGCTTGCAAAGTCTGCGACCTAGCAGCACATTGCGTTCTAATGAAGGGCGGCGAGCAGTCAACTCTTCGCAATAATGAGCAGCCGTCCCAACCTTCCCCAGCCACGCCTATGAACATGACGGAAGCGATGAATACCACAGCGACTACTGGTGCAGGCGCGGTGGGCGGAGGAATCGGCGTTGCCGGGGGAGTGGCCGTCGGCGTCGGTGCCGCAGTTGCAGCCACCGTCGCTGTAGTGGTCGCTCGCGTGGTGACGAAGACGCAATCTTGCAGCACATCCTCGCCGACGAAAGTTCATGCCGACTGCGTAAAGATCAATGGCGCGGCTGGAAAATTGAACGGTCAGCGCATGCCCTAGCATTCCGGCATCGAGCGGACGCTTCGAAGAGCTCAAAAGGTCATTGCTTCCTCAACTTCTTTTTCGCTTTCTAATCGGCGGCATGGTCGTATGCGCGTTTGCAGCCATCAGTGACGTCCTAAAACCTAAGAGCTTCGCAGGTCTTTTTGGTGCGGCTCCTTCGGTAGCGTTGGCAACTTTATACCTGACGATTTCTTCCCAAGGAAAAATCTACGCCGCTACAGAAACTCGCTCGATGATTGCAGGCGCCGCGGGATTTTTCGTTTACACGTTCTGCGCCACTTGGCTGCTGACGAAGCGCAGCGTGTCCAGCCTTCTTGTCACGATTAGTTTGATTCCCGTCTGGCTTGCGGTTTCCTTTGGGCTTTGGTTTTTGCTGCTGAGGTGAATTAAGTGAACGTAAGCGTCAATTTTTCGGGTCTGCGTCTAGCGAAATGGTATCAATTTGCTCTCCGTTTTTTCTTTGGCGGATCCATTTGCGTTCTCGCCGGAATGATTGCTGAAAAATACGGTCCGGGAGTGGGCGGCCTTTTTCTGGCCTTCCCTGCAATTTTCCCAGCCAGCGCCACCTTGCTGGAAAACCAGCAAAAAGAAAAGAAAGAAAAAGTTGGATTGCACGGCACGATCCGCGGAAGAAAAGTGGCCGGGGTCGATGCTGCCGGAGCCGCGATGGGAAGCATCGGACTGATGGTTTTTGCTGCGATCGTTTGGCAGCTCCTGCCGGGTCGTGCGCCTTGGCGGGTCTTGCTGAGCGCCACGGTGATTTGGTTTGCCGTTTCTGTTGCGATTTGGCGAACGCGCAGCTTATTGGTTCATCGGCTCAAGCGCAAGACGCAACGCGCACTGTAGACGGCGACTGGGCGCCATTTTCAAACAAATCGCGCATCCGCACTTAAACTTGGTCTGAAATTGCGCAGAGGTCTACTCCTTCTCGAAAGGGTGCGGCGGCAGCAAAAACTGCATTCCAAAATACCCGACGAAGAATGGTTGGGTGGGTCCCGCGGGTCGCAAGCTTCGCCCCGCCATTATCAGCAAAATGAACGGCGGATGTATTTTGTAACGAAGACCTCCCGCTAATGTCTCCTGGTTCCTGCCCCGATGGAACGTCCCTAAAGAATAAAATTCGGCGTCTATTTCCAGCCTGTCATTGAAGTCGTGGCCAATGACGAGACCCGCGAGCCAACCATCCGGACCCTTGTGAACTAAATTGTAGCCACCTTCCCAATTCGCATGGACGGGACCAAGCTTCTTGGAAAATTCGACGGGTAGAATCAAACTTGCGCCGCGCGGAGTGATCCCGCGTTCCACGGAATCATTCGGGTTGTTGACGGAAAGCTGCGGAAAAATCGAAATGGCAAATCCAGAAACTATGCTTTCGTAGAATCGCCACTTCACTCCCAACTGATCCTGGCCCAAACCGTATTTCGCGGGAGAAGGATCTGCCGCGCGCAGCCAGGCATTTTCATAGGTCAACTGGATGCGGTCGCCCAGACCAAAGTTGATATCGACATCCGGCGTGTGCGTGATTGACGAATCGGGGTAGAGGAACGGCATGTATCCCAGATTTATTTCCCACTGCAGGTTGCCCGGGGTACCAGGATCGTTCGTGTAGTAAGGCGGGCCTCCTTGCGCGAAGATCGAGGGACAAAAAATGGAAAGATACAAGAGGAAGCCAAAAATGTGCAAGAAAAACAGGGAAGCGTTGGTCGGAATCGAACTCAAAACAACCGCGTTTTCATTGTTTTACACAACTTAGATCCGATGAAATCGATTGAAATTTTACCAATTTGCCGGATTCCGTACAATTTCTATAATGTCGCCCCGGAAACCGCGCACGTACGCGTAGATATCTGCGACACAAGGCGTGCTAAAACGATCTGCTAGCGGGCAAGTGGTAACCGAATCTGGAACAACGAACCTTTGCTGATTTCGCTTTCGACGCTGATGTCTCCGCCATGTGTTTGCGCAATCCATCGGCCGATGGCCAGCCCCAAGCCGTGTCCGCCGTTCTCACGTGAGCGCGACGGGTCGGCCTGGTAGAAGCGTTCGAAGATGTGCGGAATATCGTTCGCGGCGATCCCGATTCCGCTGTCGCGAATCTCTGTAATTGCAAAACTATCTTGTGATTTCAACCGCACGTCCACATGGCCGCCAGACGGGGTGTACTTCACTGCATTCTCCAGAGAAATCAGGAACAATCGCTCGAGCGCGGCTGCGTCACCTTGCACCCACACCGGCTGCTCGGGGAGCTGCGCGGTGATTTTCAGTTCTTTTTGTTCGGCAAGAACCTGCGCCTGCCGGGAGGCTTTCTGGAGCGCTTGGCTCAAGTTTGTGCGCGTCATCGCCAAGGCTGCTGCGCCTGAATCTGCGCGCGCCAGATCCAACAGTTGTTCGACTAGACGCGAAAGGTTTTCTGTCTCGCCAAGAATTTGTGAGAGCGCCTCGCGATACTCGCTTTCCGTGCGCGGTTTACGCAACGTGATTTCCGCGTTGGTACGCATCACCGAAATGGGGGTGCGAAGTTCATGCGATGCGTCCGCTGTAAATTGAATAACGCGCTGGAAGGACGCTTCCAGTCGGGCGAGCATTTCGTTGAGCGTGTCAGCGAGCCTCTCCAACTCGTCTCCGGTATCAGAAACGGTGAGCCTTTCAGAAAGGCTGGTAACTCCGATGCGCCGCGCGTCTCCGATGATTTTTTCCACCGGCGCCAACGCACGCCGGCTGATCCAGTAGCCTCCCAACGCTGCCAAGAGAAGAAACGCCGGCGCAATCGAATATAGAACTTTTTGGAAACGGTCGGTGGCGCGGTCGAAATCTTCGGTGTAGATGGCTATTTCTATATCGTAAGTTTTCCCGGCGACGTTGATTGCTTCGCGCAGCACCCGAAATTCGTCGCCGTGTAAGTTTGCGTAAAACGGTTTGGCCTCCCGGACACGCTCGTCCGCCATGTTTAGCGCCGCCATTCCCGCCGACGCATAAAGCACGCCGCCATTTTCATCGGTGACGCTTACCAAGCCGCGGCCACCCTGGCCTTCGTCATATTCGTTCAATTCATCGGCGATGGCGTCTCTTCCCTGCGGGGCGGTACGGGCAATGATGGTGCGAATGCCATCGAGTCGGTGACGAAGACCCGCGTCAATTGCGGCATTAATGCTGTGGCTCATTGCAAAGTAAGCGATGCTTCCGGAAACGGCGATGGAAAGAGCGAGGATCAGCGAATACCACGCCGTGAGCCGCACGCGGATGGGCAGCGATTTCATTCTTCCTCTCGCGCCCTGACGCAATAGCCGAATCCGCGAACGGTTTGGATAAGTTTCAGTTTATGCTGTTGATCCACTTTCTTTCGCAGTAGGCGAACGAAAGCGTCGAGAGTGTTTTCTTCCACTTCCGATTCAAGTCCCCATACGGCTTCCACGATGGCTTGCCGCGATGCAACGCGGCCGGTGCGGCGAACAAGAAATTCGAGGAGTTTGTACTCCGTCGGTGTTAGTTGGATTTCGCGTTCGCCGCGGAATACCTGATGCGTGGCTGGATCGATCACCAAATCGTCAATCTCGAGCCGTTTCACGTGAGAAATAACGTTTGGACGGCGCGCCAGCGCTCGAATTCTGGCCAGGAATTCGGCGAACGAAAATGGCTTCGTGAGGTAATCGTCCGCGCCGGCATCGAGGCCCTTCACGATATCTTGCATGGCATCGCGAGCGGTGAGCATCAGGATGGGAGTTGCATTGCCCCCTTTACGCAGGCGCCGCATGACTTCGACCCCGTCCATCAGGGGGAGCATCCAATCGAGGATGATCACGTCGAACTCATAGGACCTGGCAAGCTCGAGGCCGGACGGGCCATCGAACGCGGCGCTCACAACCTGGTTTTCCTCTTCCAGGCCCCGCTTCAGAAGCGCCGCCATGCTTCGGTCGTCTTCAACAATCAGAACTCGCATCGTTTTATGCGTTGGGCCAACTGTACGCTCAGACTCTGAAATATATATGAAAGAGGCCAGAGACGCTCAAACGACGGCGCCTTTCCAGGGGACTGGCCGGCCAAGAGCGGTTTCGTCAGGCGGAAACGCGCTTTTCGCGCGTGAGATAAAACTGCACGGCGGGCGTGATGATTAAAGACAGAACCATCGATATGAATATTCCGCCGATCACGGCGATCGCTAGAGGCTGCAACATTTGGGAGCCAGCGCCCCAGGCTAGCGCTAACGGGATCATTCCGGCAACGGCTGCCATCGCCGTCATTAGAATTGGCCGCAATCTGCGGCGGCCGGCTTGCATCAGCGCTTCTTCGTTTGTGAATCCCACCGCGCGGAATTTTTGGTTGGCGTCGAGCAAAAGAATGCCGTTTTTTGCAACGATGCCGACCACCATGATGAGTCCCATGAACGAAGAGACGTTGAAAGTGGTCCGTGTGATCAGCAGTGCGAAGAAGACGCCCGAACTTGCCAGGACCGCGGAGGAAAGAATCGCAAGGGGCGCAGTGAAAGTGCCAAATTCAAAGAGCAGCACCAGGAAAATCAGCACGAGTGCCAATAGAAGAACCACGACGAGGTCGTGAAATGATTTCTGCTGTTCCTGATAGGCTCCGCCATACTGGATTTGTATGGAAGACGGTAAGTGCAGATTCGAAATTGTTTTCTTCGCAGCCGCCACACCGCTTCCCAGGTCCAGTCCTTCCAGGCGCGCGGTGACTTCCACATCGCGTTGCAAGTTCTCGCGTAGAATTTCGGTCTGTCCGGCGACTTCGCTGACTGTTGCCAGAGACCCAAGAGTTGCGGTGCCGCCGGATGAATTCACCAGCGGCGTATTGCTCATGGCTTCGACAGACGCGCGGTTGCTATTGGGCAAGCGCACTCGGAGCACGTACGGCCGGTCGTTTACGATTACCGGAGTCGAAGCAGGTTCACCGTCCACGATTGCAGACGCGGCAACAGCAAGTTGATCGGTGGTAAATCCGGCTTTCGACGCCGCTTGAGGATTTACTGCGAAAACAATGGCGGGACCGCTGGTGGTGTTCTCGATTCCATCCTGGATGTCGACCACTGGCTTTTTTCCGTTGATGGTGATGCCCCCGAGCGCATCGGCTACTCTGGGCGCCCAAGTCGCAAGCAGGTTCGCATCGGGTGAAAAGAGTTTTACGACGATGGGTTGAGGCGCGCCTGTTAAGTCGCCAATCATGTCCTGCAGCACTTGCACAAAGTCGACGTCTAGCACCGGCTCTTCTTTCTTCACCTGCGCTCGAATTTCTCCGATGATGTCGTCGATGTTGCGGCTTCGCTTGTCTTTCAATTTTACGGAAATATCTCCCGTGTTTGGCTCGGTAACGGCCGCAAGTCCAAGCTGCAAACCGGTACGTCGCGAAATGCTTTCGACCTCCGGGACCGCTCGAATAATTTTCTCCACATGCGTAATAACGCGATTGGTTTCCTCGAGCGAGCTACCGGCAGGCATCACGTAGTCGAGGATGAACCCGCCCTCGTCCATGGCGGGGAGCAAATCGCTGCCGAGCTGCTTGTAGCAAACGTAGGAAACGACTATCAATAGCGCGCAGAGGCCCCCGAGCAAAGCGGGATGGCGAAGGGCCGAGCGCATCCACTTTTCGTAAAACTTCATGATTCGTTCGAAGAAGCCACCGCGCAGGGAAACCTCCTCGGCAGCCATGAGGCGTCGCATTTCCGCCAACTCGGCCTTTTTGTCGGATTCACGCGGCGCGAGTTCCGGCGTGAGCGACTGCCCCGGATCTTCGATTTCTTTTGCGTCATCGGCATTTGATGTCGCGGCGTGCTTGCGACGAATCAGAAGAGTTCCCAAGTTGGTGGTCCAACCGAGAGCGAGAATAAGCGAAGTGAGCAACGAAACGCTCATGGCCACGGCGAGAGCGCGAAAGAATGATCCGGTTACGCCGGTGATTGAGATGAGAGGAATGAATACCACGATGGGCGTCAGCGTCGAGCCGATCAGCGGAATGGTCAGCTCTTTCAAGGCATTGCTAGTGGCTTCCAAGGGAGCTTCGCCGGCATCGCGGTGCAACACGATGTTTTCAACCACCACGATGGCGTCGTCGATGACCAACCCGCCGGCCGCCGCTAATCCACCGAGCGTCATCATGTTGAAACTCTGGCCCATAATCTTCAGCGCAACGAAGGTAATGCAGATGGTCACCGGAACCACTACTCCGGCCATCACGGCGGTTCCCCAATCGCGCAAAAACAGCCAGATAGTGAAGCCCGTGAGAAATAACCCGATAATAATTGCGTCGCGAACGCTTCCGATGGATGCGTTAACGATATTTGATTGGTCGTAGAAAACCGTCAGTTCAATTCCCGGTGGCAGTGTTGGTCGAATGTTCTCAATTTCCTGGTGAACTTGGTTGGCCACCTGCACCGTATTGCTGTCTGGCTGGCGATTGATACTTAACAAAACGGCAGGTTTGCCGTTGGCTGTCACCACCGTGTGTACCGGCTTGGTGGAAGCGGTCACCATGCCTACATCCTGAATTCGCACTGGCACATCGTTCACATTCTTGATGACGATTTTGCCGATTTCTTCCGGCGTGGTCGCTTGTGCAGTGACCAGCCCTAGATAGAGTTGATGGTTTTGACTCAGCAGGCCAGGCGAATCAATCAGATTGTTGTGATTCACGGCGTCCAGAATGTCCTGCAAAGTGACCTTAGATCGCTGCATGCGCGCCGTGTCGGGGACGATCTGAAATTCGGGCTCCTGGCCGCCCTGCACCAGCACGGTGGCAACGCCGTTGAGCCGATTCAGGCGCGGCCGCAATTCGTACGTGGCGATCTCCCAAAGTTGTGTTTGCGGAAGTTTGTTGGATGTGAGGCTATAACCCAGAATCGGAAAACTCGCGAAATCCAACCGGTTTGTTTCAATCTGAGCAGTAGAGGGCAGCGTGGCTTGAACGCGTCCTAGGGCGGCATTGACGAGTAGGAGCGTCTGCGCCATGTCAATGTTCCAATTGAAAAATAAATCCACTTCCGCAGAACCGCGACTGGTGGTGGAGCGAACGTCTTCGAGGCCCGGTACGCTATTCACCGCTTCTTCGATCGGGCGCGTGATGGTGACTTCCATCTGATCGATGGGCATCACTCCGTTATCAACGCCGATAATAATCCGCGGAAAATTTGTAGCAGGAAAGACGGCGATGGGAATCGAGAGCGCTTCGTAAACGCCCGCAATAGCCAGAACGATCACGACGAGGATGATCGACTTGGAATGGCGCGCGAACCAGTAGCGCGAAGGATCCTCGTACGAGGCCGTGGCGAGCCGACTCGTCATTCTTTTTCCCCGCCTCCACCGGCAGCGGGCTTGGACGGTTCGACCTGGATTTTCGTTTTTGCCAGAACGGCTTCGTCTTCCTTGTCGAGTTCGAATGCCCCAACGGTGACGACGCGGTCGCCTTCCTTCAGGCCTTCGAGAATTTGCGTATCGGCGTCATTTCGAATGCCGACCTTCACGCTCTGCTTGTGCGGTGTGTTGGAGGAATCGAGCGTAATGACTGAAGTACCTTCCGAACTGGTCAACAGAGCTGTGATCGGGACAACCATTGCGTCCGGCACGGTTTCACTGACGATGGATACCCGTACGCTGCTTCCGGCCTTCAATTTGCCTTGCGGATTTGCGGCTTGCACCCACACTTCAACTGTCGTGCTATTCGGATCGAGTGCGGGACTTACCAAGCTTACCTTGCCGGGAATATTTAAGTCCTGATCCGGTACGGAAATCTTGGCTTCATCCCCAACCTTAAGTTCGGCCGCTTCCTGCTGTGCCACATGAGCGCGCGCAATCACCTGAGACAGATCCATCACGGTCAGAACCGGCGAGCCGCTCGGTGCCGTTTCTCCCGGGTAAAACGGCCGCTCTGTTACAACGCCATTGATCGGACTCACGATGCGTGTGTAACTCAGTTGCGCGGCCGCGCTGGCGTTTTTACCTTTCGCGGCATTCAACTGCCCTTCCGCAGCTTTCAGATCGTACTGTTTCTGCGCGGCTTCGTATTGTCCCTGGGCCTGGGTTAGCGCGATTTGCGCTTCAGCAACATCTTTCGCGGACACCGCGCCTTGCTTGTACAGAGCCTGGCGGCTTTCATAAACTTTCTTCTGCTGATCAAATTCCTCTTTTGCGACGGCTGCGTCCTGTTGAGCTTTCTCTACGGCAGTTTGATAGGCGGCTTCTGCTTGTTGATAGCCACCAGCGTTTTCGGTCACCGCGCCTTGCAGATCGGTGTTTTCCAGTTCCGCGAGCAATTGCCCCGCATGAACATGGCTGCCTTTATCCACGTAAAACTTTTTCACGGGCGCATTAATTCTTGGGACGATGGCGGCTTGGTCGCGGGGATAGAGGATGGCATCGGCGGTCACCTTGCTTTGGATGGCTTTCTTTTCCGCCGTGGCAACCTGCACGGTTACGGTCGGCTGGGGTTCGCTCTCTTTCTGCGAGGAGCATCCGCAAAGAGCGCAAACGGCCGGAATAAGTGTGGCCGCGATGAAAAACGTGCATCGTATCCTGCGAATCATCGTGGGGCCACCTTCTGGCATGATTAAAACCTTCCCGTGAGAGTCTGGAGATTGGCCAACGCTAGGCGATATCGCGCTTCCGCGTCATCGTAAAAACCGCGCGCAATGATGAAGGTGTTTTGAGCGTCAACGGCTTCAAGCGCCGTGGACTCTCCACCTTGATAACGCAGATTGGTCAGGCGCAAACTTTCCGCCGCCAACTCCGAGGTGTGCCGCGCTCTCTCCACCGCCTCGCGCGCCACTGCCGCTTCGTTGTAAAACGAATAGAGATTGCTCAACATCTCGCGCTGAACCTGGCTTAGCTCCGCGTGAGCTTGTTCCTCTTTGTATTTCGTCTGGTGAAGCTTGCTGCGCAAGGTGCCCCAGTCCCACACCGGTACGCTGAAACTCGCAGTAAGAAAGTAGCCTAGGTTCGGTAAGGGGCCATCTACCGGAAATGCCTTCGCTACGCTACGCAAAGCAAAGTCATTTGCTTCGATCCCGTAATCCAGGTCGACGCTCAGGGTGGGAAGAAAGGCAGCTTTCGCTGCTAGCACTTCATTATGTGCCTGGCGTTCGCTCTCAATTGCCGCGCGCATCTCCGGATTGCCCTTTCCCGACATGCTTTGCACTTCTTCAAACGAAGGTAGCGCGGGACTTGAATTCAAATCATCGACGACGGTGAAATTGTCGGTGAAATTGGGAAATAACAGGACAGCGAGGTCAAGCCGCGCATTCTGTAAAGCCAGCCGCGCTTCTTCAAACGCCTGTTGCTGCTGGCTGTATTGAATTTCCGCTTTGATCACATCGCTATGCGCCGCTTGGCCCAGACGCTCGGTTTCCTGCGCGATGTCATAGAAGTGTTTTCCCTGGTCCAGAGTTTGCTGGCTGGTGGCGAGCTTTCGCTGAGCCACTACCAGCGCATAATACAGTTTCGTCACTGTTACTGTAAGGCCGCGCCGCGCGATTTCGGCCTTGGCACTGGCCACGGCTTCGGCCGCGTCTGCTCGATGAAGGTTCGTAGCCAGGTAGGTGGAAGGTGATAGATCCTGGTGAAATACGCCCCACGCGCGGTAGACGTGCACTCCGTCGTTTGTAACAAATCTTCCGCTTGGCGTCTTGCCGTTTCCTTCCGTGTTTAGGTACTGCGTCGAGGCGTTTACGGATGGAAGCATCGCGTTGCGAGCTTGCATGCGGTCTTCGTGCGAAATCTTCGCTTCCGTCTCGACCGCCAGAAATTGCGCGTTGAAATGCCGCGCTCGTTCGATGGCGTCTTGCAGCGTTATCGTCACTGGCGGAGTGGCGCTGTCTCGGCTGCTAGGCTGCACGAATTGAACGCCCGCGTAGCTCGGTGCATGTGAATCAGCTGTTTGATCTTTGGCCGATTGAGGCGATTCTGTTTCTTGCGCGACAGTCCATTGCGGGCAAACGGCCATTAGAAATACTAGGATCGCGAGAGCGACAGAAATGCTCCCGGCATTTTGGATGGCTAGCCCGATTTCTCGAAATAACGATTTCGATACGCCAAAGGCTGTAGAGTTTGTAAAAAGAAATTTTTGCATGTGCGCTCCAAACCTTTTAGCCAGGTGCTGGCGCCTGCCCGCAGCCTGCGCAGGAGCAAGTATCATGGCAATGAAAGATGAAGATTATCTGAAAGCGTTACGCATACGGGGCCAATGCTTCAGACGACCGCGGCTATCATACCGGATGGAACCCCAATCGTTTAAAGCGGAAGAGCTACGCGACGCTGCAAGGATTGAAACCGGGGATTGGACGAAGACTGTCTAGTTCGGGATCGACTCCCATTGGGTCGAAAATGATGAAGAGCGCGACCAGTTCCACTTTCATAATCAGTTTATGGGAATGTCTGGTCGGTTCCACCAGCCCCCGCCAAGAGCTTGAAACAATGCGGCCGTGTCGGCATAACGATTGGCTTGGGCCTGAACGACATTGATCCGTGCCTGCTGGTAGGCTTGCTCGGCATTTAAGAGCCCCAAGTAGTTGACGTAGCCGGACTGAAATTGCTTCCTGGCCAGGTCTAGAGTTACGGTGGCGGCATCTTTTGCTGCTGCCGCAGCCTTTAAGGCGTCGGCATCTTGTTGGAGCGCGCTTAACGTGTCAGCGACATTCTGGAAAGCGGTCAAGACGGTGCTGCGATATTGTTCAGAGGCTTGAATATACGCGTCCTTCGCGGCACGCTCCTTGTGCAAGAGGGTGCCGCCGTCAAAAATCGGCTGCGCGAGACTTGCGCCTACATCCCAAAAGCCCGTGCCTCCCGCGAATAAATGACCAAGGACTACCGCCATGCTGCCAGCATCCGCTGTCAGCGCGAAGTTCGGGAGCCGGTTCGCAAGAGCGACGCCAATCTGGGCGCTGGCCGAATGTAAGTTTTCTTCAGCTTGGCGCACATCCGGACGTTGGTCCACCAGTTGCGATGAAAGGCTCACCGGCAATTCGTGCGGCAGTTGCAGACTCGACAACTCAAACTTCTCAGGAAGATCGTGGTTCGGAAAGCTGCCCGACAGCGCGGCGAGCAGGTCACGCTGTTGAGCTAACTGTTTTAGCAGCGGAGGCAAGGTGGCGGCCACTTGCGCGAGCTGCGATTCCTGCGCTGCTACGTCGAGCCTGCTGACATATCCCTTGTCAAACTGGGTGCGCAAAATCTCCAGCATGCTCTTATTGATGCCGATGAGTTCCTGCGTTGCGTCGATCTGCGCCCGCAATGATGCTTCTTGTATGGCGCCAGCGGCGACGTTTGAGCTCAAGGTGATGTGTGTCGCGGCCAAGGCAAAACGCGCTTGTTGTTCCTGTGCCTGAAGAGACTCCACCGTTCGCCGGTTCAAACCGAAAACGTCGGGCACAAACGAGACGCTGACCTCCGGCGTGTAGAGGCTGTAATTCAAAGCGCTCGTGTTAGTCACCGGTGAAATGTTGCTAGATGACTTTGCACGGGTTGCCGAGAACCCTCCCGTGACACTCGGATAGTAAACACCACGTTGAGCCAGCATATTCTCTCTCGCAACCGCCAAAGCCGCTTGTGCCGCCTTTATGTCCGGATTCGTTTTAAGCGAGCGATCAATCAAATCGTTGAGCGCTTTCGAGTGAAACAGTGTCCACCATTCTCCCGAAATCTCCCGCGCTTCGACGAACTGTTGGGCCTCTCCGCCGCCAACATTGCTGGTGCTGCTGGTAGTCGAAAGCGGTGTAACTGTGTAGCCGGCATCTTTCGGACGAGCAGGCCTCTTGAAGTTAGGTCCAACCGCGCAACCTGCGGTAAGCAGGACAATACAGACTGCGATGAGGGAGTTGAAGTGTAATTTATGAATGCGTGTCATATCTGTTCTATTCCTCACTGCCAGCGATTCGTGGCGGTTCCGTTGATCGCTCCGTTATTTCCGCGGCCTGAGTTCGTTGGTCCGCCGATGACCGCAGGGTTAGCCCCGCGATGGCGCACAGCGCGTCGGGAGGGCACCGCGGGCCGCATGACACTCGGCCTCCGAGCGGGCCGGACGTTGTTTCCTGTTTCGTTGCGGATCGATCCACTTTCTGCCGCACCAACGGATTTGGCCGGGCCCAGCCGTTGAGGGTTGGTGGTATTTCCAGATGCCAAATGCTTCCAGCTATTAGTTTCGTTTGGACGACCGTTGGGTGAGGTGGCGGGGTTGCGCGGATGATTCGGGCCAGATACCTGGTGCTTCTCTCGTCGTTCATCCAACGGCTTTCCGTCCTTTTGACCTATCCCGGCGTTAGCCTGAGCGGAGTGCTCGGCATCTCGCGGATGATTGCTGACGATGTTTGCAGCGCCCTCGGAGGATTGTTGAGTTGACGGACTAGAAGGGTATGCGCGAGCGGTCTCAGGCATCAAGGCAGTACAGAGAATCGTCAGGAAAAGCAAAAAAACGGCCTTCATTTTAATTCCCCTGCCAAATGTTTTTCATGGCCAAGAAATATCATTCTGAGCGCAGGCACAGCGAGAAGCAGCATGACCGGGCCCACCAGCATCCCGCCGACTATCACGGTGGCTAGCGGACGCTGCACTTGGCTGCCGATACCGGTAGAAATTGCGGCGGGTAGCAGACCAATGCAGGCGGAAAGCGCCGTCATCAGCAAAGGCCGCATGCGCGTGGAGGCAGAACGGAACATCGCTTCCACTGGCGCGAAACCGTGATGCCGCTCCTGGTTGTAAAATGTGATCATCAATATGCCGTCCATGACCGAAACTCCGAAGAGCGACACGAAACCGATCGCGGCCGAAATGCTGAAATGGAGACCGGAGACATACAGCGCGAGAATTCCTCCAACTATTGCATCGGGGATGCCCGCGAGCGCCAGAAGGCAGTCGCGCAAGTTGTTGAACAAGGTGTACAGGAGCCCGAGAATCAGTACCAGGCTAATGGGCACGATGATCTCCAGCCGTTTTTTCGCTTCCTGAAGATCTCCGAATTCGCCGGCCCAGATCAGATGATATCCAGGAGGAAGCGTCACGGTCTTCGCGATTCCCTGCTGTGCCTCTTCGACCGTGCCGCCGAGGTCGCGACCACGGACGCTGAACTTTACCGGGATGAAACGCTGCACACTCTCGTGATAAATCCAGGCCGCTCCTGTATCCAAGGTGATCGTGGCGAGTTCGCTCAGTGGTATATAGGCAGTGGCGCCGCTGCTGGTTTGATAGGCGGCTTTGATATTCCGAATTTTTTCGATGCTGTCGCGATATTCAGGCGTATAACGCACGACAAGATCGAACTGCCGATCACCCTCCAGGACCGAAGTCGCGGTTGCCCCGCCCATTGCTGCTTGTACGACCGAGTTAACATCACCTGAATTGAGGCCGTAACGTGCGGCCTTAGCTCGCTCTACTTTTATGTTCAGGTTTGGCTGACCAAGGACCGGAAAGATGCCGAGATCAGCGATCCCGCGAACCTGGCCCATTTGGTCCCGAACTTGTTGGGCCAGTTTAGTCAAGACTTCGAGATTGGGGCCAACGATCTTGACCGAATTAACGCCTTTGACGCCTGAGATGCCTTCTTCGATGTTGTCCTCAATGTATTGAGAGAAATTGAAGATGACTCCGGGCAATTCATTATTGAACTCTGTTTGAATCTGATCGGTTAACTTTTCCTTTGTCAGACCTTTTGGCCAATCGTCAAAAGTCTTCAGCGGCGCGAATAATTCGACATTCGAGAATGGAGAAGCATCGCTGCCATCGTCTGGCCGGCCATGCTGAGAAACCACGGTAATGACCTCTGGGTGCCGCAGGAGAATTTCACGCATTTTTCTCGAGGCTGCCTCGCCGTCTTCGAGCGAGAGCGTGGTCGGCATGGAAGCACGAATCCAAAAGTTGCCTTCTTCCAAATGTGGAAGAAATTCGCTGCCAAGTCGCGGTGCTATGAGCACCAAGGTTCCGATAGAAAAGGCAATTTCGATTCCGACTACGAGAGCACGGTGAGTGAGCGCGAATCGCAGCGCGGGACTGTAAATCCGGTGCAACACTCGAACGACTATCGTGTCCGCTTCCTTGAAGTTTCCCGGGAGCAGCATGGAAGCAATTACGGGCGTGACGGTGAAAGTCGCCAGCAAAGCCCCCGCCAGCGCGTAGCCATAAGTGCGGGCCATAGGGCCGAAAATCTGACCTTCGACGCCCTGCATAGTGAACAGCGGCACGAAGCCGGCCACAGTGATGAGCGCGGAGAATAAAACGGCCTTGTCCACCTGTAGAGCGCTGATCAAAATCAGGCGCAACCGGTCCGTCCATCCGTGGCCGGGTGTTACAGGTTCTGCTTCTTGCGTAGGGTCGGGTCCCCAGAAACCTCCCGCCAGACGTTGAAGAAGACCCTGCCTTTCTTCCGGGCCGCGCTGGAAATTGCGAAAGATATTCTCGACCAGGATCACGGCCGAATCCACAATGATGCCGAAATCGACTGCGCCCACCGACAGCAGATTCGCGCTTTCCCCCCTAATCACCAGAAGAATCGTGGCGAAGAACAGAGCAAAGGGAATGTTCAAACCAACGATGGTAGCGCTACGAAGATTGCCGAGGAAAACCCATTGAATTAAAAAGACCAGCAGGCATCCAAATATTAAATTGTGCAGAACGGTGTGCGTAGTCAGGGCTATTAACGAGGAGCGGTCATAAAAAGGGACAACTTTGACGCCCGGCGGCAGACTCCCGTCGTGATTTAGGTTCTCGATTGCCTGTTCGACCTTCGGAATCATGTCGGCGGTCTTCTCGGTGCGTCGCATTACTACGATGGCTCCGACGACATCATCCTGTTGGTCGCGGCCTAATATGCCAAGCCTTGGCCGGTAGCCGATCGAGACCTTTCCGATGTCTTTCATCAACACCGGAACGCCATTTACCTGGGTCAGAACCACATTCTCGATGTCGTCAACCTTGTAACCCTGCGCCAAGTCATCATTGCCGCCGTCGTTGATTAGACCGACGCCGCGAATATTGATGGACTGCTGGCCGATGCGAATTTCGCGCCCGCCGACGTTGACGTTCGCGTTGCCCAACGCGGTCAGGACTTGGGGCACGGTGACGCTATAGGCTTCGAGCTTGTGAGGGTCCACTTCGACCTGGAATTCCTTGGTGGGGCCGCCCCAACTGTTGACGGCAGCGATGCCAGGGATGGTCAACAACCGACGCAGGACAATCCAATCTTGAACCGTGCGCAGATTCGTGATCCCGAAATGCTTTGGGCCGACGACTTGGTAACGAAAGATTTCTCCGGTCGAACTATTGGCTTGGATTGTGGGTACCAGGGCTCCCGGCAGACTAACGTTTTGCTGCATCGCAACGGATGCCTGGGCGAATGCAAAGTTATAGTCCACTCCGTACTTGAAACTGACGCGAACGAAGGACAAACCATAAAACGAAGTGGATCGGATTACGTCGATGCCGGGCGTGGTATAAAGCCCAATTTCCATGGGAATTGTGTAGTAGCGTTCCATTTCCTCGGCGGAGAGGCCGGGTGCTTGCGCGGTAATCTCCAAGATAACGGGAGTCGGATTCGGATAGGCCTCGATGTTGAGGTTCTTAAAAGCAACAAGCCCCGCGCCGACAAACAAAAGCAAACCCACTACTACAATCGGCTTGCGGCTCAGGCAAAACGCGACTAGAGATCTGAACACGGCTTGTCGTCTTTTGTGGAGTGACGGTGCATTCGATCTAATCCGTTGGCGGAGCTTGCAGCATATTGCTGAGGAATACAGCGCCGTCCGTAACGGCCAGTTCTCCTTGATGCAAACCGTCAAGAATCTGGACTTGCCCGGCGCTCCGCAATCCGGCCCTAATAATTCTCTGCACGAAACGGTGACGATCGGTTGTCACCCAGACGGTCAAAGTACCGTCCGCTTCGCGCACCACGCCATTGGCCGGCATAGCGATAGCGTCTGTAGGGTTTCGCACGCGGATGACAAAATTGGCGAGCATTCCTGGCCGCAGCTCATTCTTGGGATCCGCGATCTCTGAACGGATGGTTGCCCGATGGGTGTCCGGATCAACCGCGGCGTAGATTTTGGAAATCTTGCCGTGAAACACATGGTCCGGGTAGGCCATCACCTTGACCTGAACCGGCTGTCCGAGGTGAAAGAGGGGAGTATCGCTTTCCACGACGCTCGCCAGCATCCACTTGGTTGAGACGTTAGAGACCGTGTAGGGCGCTGGTGGATTCCCGGGCTGCACGAAAAGCCCCGGCGGGCCGTTGAATGAAGTGATCTGGCCGGATATAGGACTAGCCACAACCAGTACCGGGTCGATCCTGCGCGAAGCGATGATCTGTTCCGACAAACCCTGCTGAAGCCATTACGAGCCGTGTAATAGCTTCACTCGACGGAAGTTCGCTGAATAATTCTTGAAGAATGGCACAGACGAGTGCGATCGCGACGATCTGCCAACGTGGAAGGAAACCTGCGACTAGCATAATCGGGAAGAGATACAAGAAACCAATAGAAATGTACGGCTTGGTGAGCCAATCAATCGTCGCAACCAGCACAATCAGTAGCGCCGCGGCAATGAGAAAAAGCGTTCGGTTCTTCCGCGAATAAAGAGAGAAAAGTTCCATGTTTCGTGCGTCACACCGCCGAGTTTGTGAACCCATGTAGTGTACGCAAATATCCCGTAGATAAGCTCGTCCGATCCGAAAGATAGGTCGCTCGCCTCAAAAGATACCTGTTTCCGTTCCCACGATGACCTATAACCGGTCCGGAGGTGAGCTTGATGGCTTCAAGGAGATTGGCCGTTGGGCTTTCGGCCTTAGTTATTGCGTTTATTCCGAGTTGCTATGAAGCGTCGCGGGACCTACAAGCGGGTGTCGCTGGAGCATACAAGACAAGACGACAATCAGCTTCAGTATGAGCACATCTCGCACTATCCACTACTCTTTAACGGATGGCAACAAAATGTAACGGTAATTTTGGGAGTGGGTTTTATGCCAGAAAACAAAAAACACCAGCAGTGAAGCTCAGGTTCCCGAAATCCTTTGCGATTCTCCCGATCATCAGTTCCGCATCCTTACCCGTTCCTCCGAAAGATGCTCAAATTTGCCAAAAGATAGAATTGACCCGAGCCAAAAGACGCGTCTGTAAACCAAAAGATAGCCTTCCCGTGACCATAATCCAATTACAGAATGGTTGAGGAAGCCGTCAGCATACGTCCGCAAACCGAAGGCGCAATCAAAGGGCTGGTAGAGCCCGGTGAAAATTTAGTTCGAACAAAAACAATGAAATACTTGGTTCGTATCAGCAAGAGGTCTGCCGCGCTGTTTGTCGCTGTGGCGGCAATTGTTGTCTCAACGGAATTTCTAGAGTCTGGCCGCGGTCACGATAAGGTTACAAGCGCGAATGCTCCACAAGAATCACGCGCAAAATCCACCGACGCCTCACCCGAAACCACTCTGGACTTGTCACCGAGTCAGTTGAACTCGATCAAAATTGAACCGGTGCGAAGTTACTTCTTTCCAATTGAAAAGGAGGCCGTCGGCAGCATCAGTTTTGCGGACGACCTGTCGCTCCAGGTTTACCCGTCCTATCAAGGAAAGATTATTAAGAGCTTGGTGGAACTAGGCGACAAAGTTCAAAAAGGGCAGCCGCTCTACACGATTGACAGTCCCGACCTGATCCAAGCCGAGTCAACCTTGATTGGCGCTGCTGCAACACTTGAACTGACCAGCAAAGAACTGGTGCGAGCCA
>JABDEK010000075.1:0-20126 GCA_013287135.1 Acidobacteriota bacterium
CGGCGCCCAGGATGAAATTTTTGCCCGTGGTTGGCTGCTGGATGAATCCCGCGATAATGGCACTCCGCTCCAAAGAAATGAGACCAAGCTGGGACAAGGCGCGCTGGGTGCAAATTTAACCTTGGGCGATTTCGGTTCCCTTACAGCGAGGTTTTATGCCGACGTTCAAACTTACCACCAAAGTTTTTCTGCCGTAGCTACAAATCGTGATAGCGAAAATCTGACCGATTTGCAGACGGTCCCTTCTCAGGGCGTGGGCGGATCCGTACTCTGGTCGCGAAAATTCGGAAAGCGTCAAACAGTCGTCGCCGGGTTCGACGAACACGAGGAAATCGGCGTGAGCAACGAGATGTTTTTTTCCAGCGGAATGAATTCGTTCGACAAATCTTCCGGAGGGCGTCAACGCACGCTGGGAATATTCGGCGAAGACTTAATCCAGATTACCTCGCGCTGGCTGCTTACGATTAGTGCGCGCGTGGATTACTGGCGTAATTTCGATGCCTCCCTAATTTGCAGTCAGGTGAACTCGCCATGCACTTCTCCCAGTGTGAATTTCCCGGACCGTTCGAACGACGCCTTCAGCCCGCGCATGACTTTGGTCTACCAAATTAATCCCCATATTTCGTGGACCGCTTCTGGGTATCGAGCGTTTCGCGCGCCAACCCTGAACGAGCTCTATCGATCGTTCCGGCAGGGGAATGTGATCACCGAAGCCAATGCGGGGCTTGCCGCCGAGCATCTCACCGGAACCGATACAGGAGTCAACATTTACGGATTCAATCGGCTCCTGGAGCTCCAAGGAACATTTTTCTTCAACCAGATTGTCGATCCCGTTGCCAACGTCACCTGCCAACCGCCTCCCAACAACAATCCTCTTTGCCCGGCGCCGATAGCCAACACCATTATTCGCGTGCGGGAAAATCTGGGACGCACAACCGCACCGGGATTCGACTTGGACGCCATCGCGCACATCACGCGCGACTTTCAGTTAAGTACCGGCTATCAATATGTGGATTCGAAAGTAGCGAGCTTCCCCAGCGGAAACTCTTTGGTTGGTCTGTGGGTGGCGCAGGTGCCGCATAACGCGTTCACCTTTCAGGCGCGATACGCGAATCCCAGAATCATTTTGGTTTCAGTGGATGGCCGTTTCATAGGCAAGCAATTCGACGACGATCAAAACCAATTCCCGCTAGGCAGTTTCTTCGTGATGGACGTGATGGTTGCCAGAAGTGTGGGAAAGGGCGTGGAATTCTTCGCTGCGGTAGAAAATCTGTTTAACGCACAATACTCCACAGCAGCCACTCCTGTTCCCGAGCTGGGATTGCCAATCGCCGGACGTTTTGGAATGCGCTTCCAATTCCCTAACCGCTGAGGAGGGAAACTTCTTTCCCGTTCTAGCGCCCCGGCGTAAGCGCAGGCGGCGGATACTCCGGCAGCTTCGCGTTCTTTTTATCCGTGCGCTTCACTTCCAGCTCATCAAACAAAATAGACGGTGCGATCACCGTGCTGGGAACCGGACCTTCGCGATTGCTTACCAGGGGATCGTTTCCCGCAGCAACCAGATCATTGCGCAGAGTACGCGTATCCAGTTCGTTGAAAACGGCACCGCGCACCAGTTCTTGGTGCCCGTCATTTACGTATACGCGATAAAGCAGCCGCGGTTCGTATCCCGATAGTGTTTCGACGTAATATCCGTACGCCTTGTTTGCTTCTTTACACAGTGCAATCAGTCTTTTCTTAATGTCCTCGGTTGAAAGCGCATCTTTCGGCTTCACTATAAGAACGCCGATGTTCGGACCGGGAGCTTGCCCCGGAGCCGCGCGCCCGTGTCCGTTGGAATCAGGAAAATCGCGGATTGGCATTCTGCCCAGCAGGTAATCCACAAGCATTCCATCCGTGACCACCGCTACAGTTTGCGCGCGGACTCCTTCCTCATCCACCTCATAGTTTCCGATCAGGGTGTGCCCTTGAAAAGATTTCATGGTGGGATCATCCACCACGGAAAGAAACGCCGGGAGCACGCGGCCCTTGTAGTTCGAAGAAAATTTCCCGATGGTGCGAGCTGAATCGCCCGGCTTGGGCCGGATCCCCAGCACATTATTTCCGATCATGCCGAAGAACACATCGCCTGCAGCATCGTTCGAAAAAAGCACCGGCCCGCGATAGTCTTCTTCCACGAGCGGCGCTTCGCGAAGTCTTTTCAGCGTTTCCAGCATTTTCGCCGTGTCGGATTCCAATTTTGCCGGGTCCGGAAGCTCCGAAGCTTTTGCCGTCATATAGAAGGGGGAACGTCCCAGTCGCATTCCATCTTCGGCTTGCGTTTCGCCCGAAAGCTGAACCAGATACCACGTATTACCCTGACGAGTGATGGTTCCCTCCGTATTCACAAAATATTCGTTCACCGAGCGAAAGGTTGCACGGGCCCATAGCGATTGAATTTTTGCATCCGATCGATAAAGGTCCGTGGACTTCGCCAGCGCCTTCTCCCATACCTCGGCTGAATATTCGAGTTTCGCCAGCGGCTCGATGGACTGCAACGCCGGCGCCTTTGCGAAATCGTCAAAGGGCTGTTCTGCGCTGTATTGGCTCAGCAGCGCCTTTTTGCCCGCAAGCGCTTCGCTTGCCATTTTGTAAGCACGATCTGTTGCCATCCACAGTTGGCGTCGCAGCGCGATGTCGTCGTTGTCTAGCGGCGCAAATTCCACCACGCCCACGCCAGGCCCGTAGTAGCTGTCCTGTTTGTAGTTGCCAACGCGCACGACCACTCTTACGCCACGCCCATGGGTGAGCTGATTCTGGCGCAACGCGCCAAATGTTGCTTCGGCGCTATATTCGGTAACATCCGAAAGCCGATATTCGATGTAGTACGGCGCTGCCACATTTTCCATCTTCACTTGCGATTTCGAACGCTCCAGCTCTTCGCGCATCGCTCGAATCACCGGATCGGAGGAGGCTGCGGTCTTATCGGAAGCGCCATTCGACGCCGAAGCCTTCGAAGAATCCTCCGCTTTCTTTTTGTTCTGTTGCGCACCGTCCGGATAGCCGCACGACAGAAACACAATAGCCGCCACTGCCATGTAAAAGTTCAGGCGCAGTTGGCGGTCCTTTCGGTTCATTTTCATCGCTAACTCCTCGCCTTCGACGGAGTTTTTGAAGACGAGGCATGACTGGGTTCTGGTGGCGCAAGAATGGGAGGCCTCTCCGTACCTTTGTGCTGTTTCTGAACCTCAATTTCCGAAAACAGCATCGCCGGCGCAGCAGCAGCCACCGGAATCCAACCTGATTCAGCGCCACAAATTCCGTTGAATACCTGCATGGTGTCACCCGTCACCATAATATTGTTCAAGGAAAGTAATGGCGTGCCCACGATATCCACTCCGCGCACAAGTTCGTCCGGTCTGCCGTCGGCATAAACGCGATACACCATCACCGGAAGGACCTGAAATGCTTGCGGCATGGAACGCTCAGTCATGGTGAAGCCGCCCTGGATATCGTCGAAGTAGAGGCCATACGGTTTCCCCTGCTTCTTAATCTCTTCGATAAATTTCTTGCGCAGCTCGGCGTCCGGAACCATATTCGTGGAGGTGACGATCAAATTTCCTTGACGGCCTGTGGCCATCAATCCTGGCTGCCTGCGGCCGTGTCCATTCGAATGGTCGAAATATTTGTTCGGCATCCGTGACATCAAGAAATTCTTCAGAACGCCGTTTTCCACGGCCTCCACGCGTCATCGAAATCGTACGATCCCGCCAGCTTCACGCCGTTCAGTTCTTTCATCGTGGGATCATCAACCACAGTCAAAAAGGAGGGCAGAACCAGCTGATTTATTTTCTTCGTGAAGGTCTGCCCTTCTGTCTCATCGCGCTGCCGATGTCCTTCCAGACGGTGCCCCAACACTTCGTGGAAGAAAACTGCGGCAGCTCGGCCGGACAGCAACGCCGGTCCTGCGTACGGCTCAGCCGCTGGAGCAGCCCGCAAAGCCTTCAAGTCTTCAGAAATTTTGTCAGCCTTGACAAGTAGTTCGGCATCGGAGGGCAGCTCATCGGCTGAAGGCGCCTGAAAAGTTTCCACGCGCATCAATTCCATGCCGTCGTCCGCGCGCGTCTCCCCCTGAATCACCAGCCGGCTCAGCGCGCTGGGACGCACCACCGCCGCCCCTTCACTCGTGACCAGATACGAATGGTCATCGTTGACCTGCAGGTACACTGTGGAATCGTACACTTCTGGATATTTCAAAAATTCCGCTGAAATCTTCCGCGCGCGGTCTTCCCACTGTTTCTGATTCAGCGGCGCAATCGCCCGCGCATCGCCCATATGTTCCTGCGCAGACTCCTTTGAAAAGTCCGGCGACTTATCTTCCTCTTCCGATTGCACCGCCGTGTTTGTCCTCACCGTCAAGAACGCGGAAGAGGCTTGGTCGTATCCGCGGTTGGTGAGTTGCCATAGCACCCGCGCAATAGCGTCCCGGTCATTATTCAATGGCAATGTTCCGGAGGTGATGCCGGAAGCCCGATTCTTGTTACTGTGCGTGTTGTCCAGGGCGGCTGACCCTACCCGCATCATCACGTCCGCTTCCCGTCGCCGGACGCTGGTCGAAAGCACCAGGCTGCCGTTCATCGCCACGATTACGGTACCGCTGCTATCCGCTGCGGCGTAACTCAAGTAATAAGGCGCTGGCTCGGACTTCGCGAGCGACGCGTTGGCGCGCTTCAATTCGTCCTGCATGATCTGAAGCAGCGAATCCGGTGCGGAGCTGGAAGAGAAACTCGGAATGGCGCAAAGGGCGAGCAAGAGACAGATCGACGTCCGTGCGATGGGCTTGTTCATTTTTTAGTTAACACTCTCTGGGATGCAAACTTAGCATATAACCGTTGGACGCCTTCCATCGCAATACCGTGCGCTGATGTGCTTTATTTTTAACGAATGGAACTCGCTTTCATCCGTGAAACGAGGAACAACCTGAAGAAAACAATCCAGCGATGAGATGGGAAAAGAAATTAGACGTTGCCGGATCAGTTGGGCGCCGAAGAACTTTCCGACAGCACGTACCAAATCCCAACTGCCGTACCAGCAGCAGCCCCCACGGCCACGGCGGCCCAGATAAGCGAATTTGTATTCAAAGCCTTCTTATTTCCGCCGCCCACTCCGGCCGGTGCTTGTGGCTGTGCTGATGCGGCCGGCTCCAGATCCATGGTCACGCGAAAGGACTTGCCCGCTGGAATCTCACGTGTATCTCCGTCGTGATCCAACGCCAGCGTCCCGCGATACGCCGAGATAATCACTTCTTGCGGCCCAACAATAGTCACTTGGCCATACGCTGGCTGGCTGTTCGCCGCGCGCAAAATGCCTTCTGGAATTTCGAGCTCAATGTGATCGCTGCCGCTCGAAGAAAAACCAACAGTCCCGCGTCCCACCACCGCATGCACCATATTCGGAGTGGCACTGGGAGACAAAGTAGCCGAGCTTGCTGAAAGCAGGTAGAGCTGGCTGGCTCCAAGATTCAGGCGTAATGTTCCGCCCGGTTCGGTGGCCAAAGTATCGCCTGGGAAAATGGTCGTTCCGATCGCGACATTCGCATTGCCAATATGAGCGTTTTCCGCCTGCATTACCGAGCCCAACGGCTTTTCGTCCGCGCCATAAGCCGGAAAATTCAAGAGACCAACGATGAGCGTTGCTATGAGTACACAGCGGGAGAGTGCGCGCATAAGTCCCTCCGAATCGACAACTTCAATTTAGGCCCTAGACACCGTAAGTGTCAATACCTGAAAACGGAAAAAGCCAGCTCACCAGTTTGCGCTCCTATCAGTTTGATGCCCAGCTGATTGCGTATCCATAGCGCTACAGCCATTGTGCGATAGAATGGCTCGGTTCCTTGGGGGAACGCGTTGATTCATCGTTTCGTTTTCCATAACGATCGCCTTTTGCCCGTTGAGGAAGTGCGCCTTTCTCCAGGGCAAGCCGGCCTTTTGAACGGCTGGGGCCTGTTCACCACCATACGCATCTTCAGTGGCATTCCGTTTGCCTTCGAACGTCATTGGAAGCGCCTGAAGCGCGACTCCGAGCGCACCCACTGTCCTTTTCCGTTCGACCCAGCGGAAGTGCGCGGCAAACTCGATCGGCTTTTACGCGCCAATCAAGTCCGTGAAGGTTGCGCGCGAATCTACGCTGTTTACAATCAGGGGTTTTGGAGCAGTAACGAAAATTTTCCGCCGGCCGATTTGATCCTTTACTCCTCCGATCTCCCGTCCTATCGCGAGCCGGTAAGACTCGGCCTGCGCGAAAATGGACGTCATGCCGCATCGCCCCTGGCTGGCGTCAAAGTCACTTCCTGGCTGAACAATGTCTGGAACCTTCAGCAAGCCCATCAAGCTGGATTTGACGAAACAGTGATGCTCAATGAGCGCGGTGAAGTGTCCGAGTGCACCGCAGCAAATATTTTCTGTGTGCGCGGCGAACGCGTGTACACACCTCCGCTGGATTCGGGTTGCCTTTCAGGGATCACACGTAGCGTCCTGCTGGAAATTGGCGCAGGCGTCGGCGCGCCGGTCGCCGAACGCACCTTGCTTCCGGAAGATCTCTATAGCGCCGACGAAGTTTTTATTTCTTCCACCAACCGAAGTATGCTGGGAGTTAGCGAAATCCACGGCCATCGAATGGCCAGCGCTCCCGGCCCAATTACTCTACGGCTGGAAAAAGCTTTCGCGGATTACGTGCGCGCGTACATCGAATCCACATCCGCAGCCTCAGGCCATCGCTGAACTCACCAGCAAGCCCACCGGACTATTAGTGAATCATAAGTCCCAGGCAAGCCGTCACGACTCCCGCCAGTCCCAGCACGATTCCCATTCCCCAGAATACTTTCTTGCGAGTCAGCAGCGTAATGGAGCAAATCACCAAAGCCGCTTCCAGCATCACTTCCCCTAAATCAAAACGATCGGCGCGGCGCTGTTCCGTCATCACTTCATTCTCGGCATTCTTGGCTTCGGCTTGAATGTCCTTCTGTTCTTCCTTATAACGCTCCACTTCCTTCGAGTATTTTTCCTTGATCTTGGCTACTTGCTCGGCATTTTGCAGCGTGAAAACGGAAATCTCATCCAGGAACAGCTCGTAATTTCTGCGGCGAATATCTTTTGCTTGGTAATAAGCCCACTGATCGGTGGCTTTCGTTTGGTGCAGAATTTCCTCGGTATGCGCGCGATGGCCCAGCAGCGAAACGGAGGCCACCAGCACCGCCAGCACCGCCATCGTCACCGTAACGGGAGCCAGGCTCGGTTCGTCCGCGCCATGTTCAGCATTTTCTTGAAGCTCTTGAACTTCGTCGGCCATAATCCCTCCGGGGAAACACTGGCGGTTCTGTGCGGCCAGAGGATAGCAGAACTCGATCGCGATGAGCCAGCCGCGAGCGCCGGGATCCTGTACAATTGCAATTCGCTGGTCGAGAGTTTCAAAAATCGAGCGTGGGGAGTTTCTAATGGGCGATCTTGCAAACAAAACGTGCGTGCCTTGCCGCGGAGGTGTCCCTCCGCTCGCCGGGAAAGAGCTAGAAGATTTAGCCGAACAAACGCCGCAGTGGAAGGTCATTGAAAATCATCACATCGTGCGCGAGTTCAAATTCCCCGATTTCGCTCAGGCGCTCGCCTTTGTCAATAAAGTAGGAGCCATCGCCGAAGAACAGGGCCACCACCCCGATATATTTTTAACTTGGGGCCAAGCTGAAGTAAAAACTTGGACCCACAAGATTAACGGCCTCACCGAAAGTGATTTCATCCTAGCCGCCAAGATTGACCGTTTGCAGTAAACGCTGCTCCGCCCAATAGCCTCCCACGTTTCATAACGCGCCGGCCTGTGACGCTCCGCTACGCCCGTGTAGCTAATCTCCTATTGCCTCTTACACTACCAACCCCAGCATGCGGATTGACCCCCTTCGGCACACCCCCTACGTTGTGTAAGTACCCCTCGGAGGCAGTTATGCGTTCTATTGCGCGGTCCTGTATTGCGGCGATGCTTGCCGGCCTAATGGCGTTTCCTGGTTTCGGCGCAAACGAGAAGCCACTCGGCTTGGTGGTTCAGGCCGAAAGTGCGCAGGTCTCCAACGCCAAAGTAGCCATTGGTACCACCGTGTATCCGGGCGACAAAGTCGAAACCGACGCAGGCGGCGCATTGCGTCTGAGAATAGGTACTTCCCAACTTTATCTTCTCGCATCAAGTTCTGCGACACTCGGCCAGCGCTCCGATTCGCTCTTCGCGGAAGTGTCGCGCGGCACCGTAGGTTTTTCCTCCCATGGTGCTGATCAACTCGAGCTCGAAGTGCCTCAAGGGGTTATTCGGGCATCGCATGGCCAGCCCGCCTACGGCCAAGTGACCGTGGTGAATCCCCAAGAAATCATAGTCTCCGCCTTCCATGGCTCATTGGTCCTTGATAACGACGGAGAGCTTCACACCATTCCGGAAGGAAAGTCTTATCGCGTAACCATGGATTTGGAGCCAGCGACAACTCCAGCGCCAGCCGTGGCTGCCTATCGCAACAATGCAGACAACACTCCTGCAAAACGCCGCCGGCGAAAACTAGCATTCGTCATCCTCTTCGGAGGCATCGGAGCCTTGGCGTCTTACGGTATCTGGACAGTACTGTCGGAAAGTCCGTCAAACTAACTTCGAGATTATTCGAAGGCAGTCTCACCGAAGATTTCAGCGCCTGAACTCCGGCTTTTTGATGAAGCGCCGGCCTCACTTTTGTTTATGATGTCAGCTGGATGGCTTCTAAACTAAGATACAAATTCCGCGAAACCCAGCTATTCCACTTTTACAAGAGCATCTCGGTTTGGGGCGAATACGCCTCCTGGAAACTTCGCCACGTCCGTGGAGCGGGCGCCCCACATTTAGTGAAACAGCGCATGATTGCGGAGTTCGCCTCCCGATTCAATTTGCAAACACTCGTCGAGACCGGCACAAATTACGCTCACATGTTGTACGTAAACAAAGACAAGTTTCGCGAGATTTATTCGATTGAGCTAGACGAACATCGAGTGCGAAGCGCGCGACGCAAGTTCGCAAGCCGTACTAATATTCATGTTCTGCAAGGCGACAGCGCAAAAGTTTTGCCCCAATTATTGTCTTCCCTCAAAGAACCCTGCTTGTTCTGGCTCGACGGCCACGATTTCGACATCTCCACCCCAATCAAGCAAGAACTCGACGCGATCTACAAGCATCCGATTCGAGGCCACGTTTTGCTAATTGATGACGCGCGTTGGTTCGACGGCCGCACCCCATACCCCACCATGCAACAATTACGCGAAAAAACCGCGCACGAATACCCCGGTCATACGATCGAAGTAAAAGACGACATTATTAGGATCTATATCTCCCGACGCTAGGGCAGGGGCTTGTCCGCTCCCGGCCTCCCGAATTCCCAAAAGCGCACAGGCCGGTTAGCGCCGAATTCGGATGACTCAGGAAAACATCGTTAAATCAATTGCATACGAGCTAGCGCCTTTGGCGGCCAACGTGCATCCCCACTATGCCGTCACACGATATAGTCTTACGGACGACGATACAGAGCTCGGCAGTCGCCTGGAAGGGAAAATGGGAACCAAGAAAAAGCTCGCTTCATCGTTTCTGCCGCTGACGCCGGCGATGTTTCACATTCTGCTTGCTCTAGCGGACGGCGAAAAACATGGATACGCCATCATTAAGGAAGTTCTGCGCCGAACCGATGACAAAGTGCGGCTTAGCGCGGGCACGCTGTACGGGAATCTTGCGCGGCTTGAGAATTCGGGTTGGATTGTGGAATCAAATAAACGCCCGGAGGTCGGTCTGGATGACGAGCGGCGTCGCTACTATCGCTTGAGCGAGCTAGGAAGGGCGGTTGCGCTTGCGGAAGCCGAGCGCATGCAGCAGGCGCTCGAACAGGCATACGCGATGAAACTCTTTCCTAAGCCCAAGCTGGCATAGCGATTCGATAGACAAGGACGAACATCATGAAAACTAACCAGCCCACGTTTTCACAGCGCATGTTCCGAGGCTTGCTTCTCGTAATGCCCTTCGATTTCCGCGCGAACTATGGCGGCGAGATGGAGAATGTTTTTGCGGAACAGCGACGCGACATACAAGAGCGAGGGCGCTCCCTGGATTTCCTGCGGTTGTGGGCTGAAACGCTGGCTGGAATTTTTCAAACGGCCCCGCGCGAACACGGGGAGATCCTGAAACAAGATTTGTCCTACGCCGGCCGCATGATGCGCAAAAATCCGGGTTTCACGTTAATGGCAACGGTAATTCTGGCGCTGGGAATCGGCGCTAATACCGCGATCTTCAGTGTGGTTCACGCCGTGCTGCTCCGTCCCCTTCCCTATCCTAACGGCCAGCAACTTGTTTTTATTCGCCAACAGGCGCAAAAGCAGGGGCTCGACGATATTGCTTTCTCCGTTCATGAAATTCAGGACTATCGAGAACAAAATCAGACGCTTGCCGGTTTGGTGGAATACCACGCCATGTCTTTTATCTTGTTCGGGCACGGCGACCCTGACCGCGTTCGCTCAGCAGTCGTCTCCGCTAATTATTTCGACTTGTTTCAAGTAAAACCGCTTCTTGGCCGCACGTTTGTTCCCGATGACGACAAACTCGGCGCGCCTCCCGTCTTGCTCCTCCGCTACGAATACTGGAAGAACAAGTTTGGCAGTGATCCGGAGATTGTCGGAAAAACATTCGAAATGAACGACAAAGTTCATACCGTCGTCGGAGTGCTTCCGCCGCTGCCGCAATATCCCACCGAGACCGACGTTTACATGCCCACCTCCGCCTGTCCTTTCCGCTCGTCTAAAAGGATGATTGAGAATCGCGACGCGCGAATGATGGAAGTTTTGGGAAGGCTGAGGCCCGGGGTTTCCGTCGCTCAAGCCAACGCCGATTTCTCGACGATTGCTGGCCGACTGAAATCGGAGTATCCCAAGTCGTACACAGACAATCTGGGATACGCGATTCAATCTACTCCTCTGCAAGAAGAATTGATTCACGATGCCCGGCCTACTTTGCTGATGCTCCTTGCTGCTGCAGCGTTCGTCCTGCTCATTGCATGCGCTAACGTCGCCAACTTGATGCTCGCGCGCATGTCGCGCAGGGAACGCGAACTCGCAGTTCGTACCGCGCTGGGAGCAGGTCGCAGTCGCCTTCTGCGCCAGCTTTTCACCGAGAGTTTCCTGATTGCGCTGGTGGGAGGACTCCTGGGATTGACCTTGGCCTACAGCAGTCTGCGCCTCTTGACGGATTTTGCCGCGCGCCTTACTCCTCGCGCACATGAAATTCGAATCGATGGACATGTGTTGACCTTCACTCTTTTGGCCGCACTTTGCACCAGCATGTTATTTGGCACGTTGTCCGCGCTCCTTACACGCGCGAATTTGTCGTCAAGCCTGAAAGAGGGCAGTTCCGGCGCAGGTGCCGGCCGCTTCAAGAATCGCGTCCGTAGCGCACTGATCGTTTCGCAAATTGCTTTTTCCTTCATCCTGCTCATCGGTGCGGGGCTACTGCTGCGCAGCCTGATCAAAATTCAGCAAGTGAGTTCGGGTTTTGTCCCAGAACATGTCCTGGCCATGCGCACAACCTTCAGTTTCACCAAGTATGCCAATAAAGAGCAGGTCATCGACTTAATTAAGAAAGTCGTTACGCGAGTGCAATCCGAACCTGGCGTAGTGTCCGCCTCAATTGCCGGGCTCTACCCGCTGGAACCGGAGGCCATCTCGGCCGGAGCCAGCGCGTTTTCCGGCCCGTTCATGATCGAAGGCCGCCAGACAAGCCCCGCGGAAGCTCCTCCAGTGGGCAATCAAGTCATAATTTCAAACGATTATTTTCGGACTCTGGGAATTCCGCTAATAAAGGGCCGAGAATTTGCCGATACCGACGACGGCGCCAAAGAACGCCAAGTCGTGATTATCAATGACGCGATGAGGCGCCAGTTCTGGCCCAACGAAGATGCGATTGGCAAGCGCGTCTCAGGCGATAACGGCGAAACTTGGGTCACCATAGTGGGTATCGTCGGAGACGTCCGGGAATTCGGCCTCGATCATCCAGTTGCGCCGGAGTTTTATGTTCCTCAATCGGAAGGCTCCAACTCTTCCGCTTTGATCGTGCGGACCATCGCGGACCCACAGGCAATGGCCGTCGCGATTACGCGTGCGGTCCATCAGGTGGATCCACAGGCCGCCGTGACTCACGTTTTGACCCTGGAACAAGCGCGAAGCGAATCCGTCGCTTCGCCTCGCGTCACCGCCAGCCTTCTCGCAATTTTCGCTGCGCTGGCGCTATTGATTGCCGCAGGCGGCATCGGCGGGATCATGGCGCTGACGGTAAGCCAGCGTGTTCGCGAGATTGGAATCCGCCTCGCCCTCGGCGCTCGGCCTTCTCGCATCCTGTGGATGGTTCTTAGTCAAGGCCTCTTACTTGCATCTCTAGGCGTCGGCATAGGAATCCTGGGAGCGCTCGGCTTGAAAACGCTCCTGAAATCGCTCCTCTTCGGGGTTACGCCCACGGACCCAGTCACATTTAGCGGCGTAGCATTCGTTCTCGTCGCATCGGCGATGATCGCCACCTACTTGCCCGCTCGCCGCGCCGCTGCCGTCGACCCAATCATCGCGCTGCGAACTGAATGATGTCGGATTTATCAAATTTGTTTTGAGAGGAAGCACATGAAAGGAAAAAATCTTACTCGCAGGCGATTGTTACAAACTTCAGGGGCTGTCGGGTTGGCCGCAGCCATCCCCGGATCTCTCGCCGCCGCGTTGACCGCGGCATCGACCCAGCAATCCTTGGGCGGTCAAAAGTCATGGGAGTCAGTTGAAGCTTCAAACCAACTCAAAGCGCCCGCGAGCGGCGCCATAAATGTCGCGTTTGTAATTTCCAGAGGCGCGGTGCTGATCGACTTCGCCGGTCCTTGGGAAGTTTTTCAGGATGCCACCATTCCTGGCCGCGGCATGATGGATGCCGCGTTCAATCTTTACACCGTGGCGGAGGCGCTGAATCCGATCGTGGTCAGCGGCGGTTTGCAGATCGTGCCCAATTACACTTTTCAGACCGCTCCGCCGCCCCAAATCATCGTCATTCCTGCGCAAAACGGTAGTACGGATGTGATGCTCGAGTGGATTCGCAAAGCATCGAAGACTACTGACCTCACCATGTCCGTTTGCACCGGCGCATACGTGCTGGCTGCCAGCGGTCTTCTAAACGGCAAATCCGCCACGACTCATCACACCGCTTATACCGACCTGGCCATGCAGTATCCTAACGTTAAAGTACTCCGCGGCGCGCGCTTCGTTGAGGAAGGTAATATCGCCACCGCCGGCGGACTTACTTCGGGCATGGACCTCGCGCTGCGCACCGTTGGTCGCTATTTTGGTCCGGAAGCCGTCCGACGCACCGCCTTTGAGCTCGAATATCAAGGCAAAGGCTGGATGGACGCTGCCTCCAACTCTGAATTTGCTGTGAAGCCGTCAGGTGATATTTGCGCGGTGTGCTGGATGCAGGTGGACCGGAAGGCCGCTCTAGCGGAAGTTTACAAAGGCCAGACCTACTACTTCTGCATGGACGCTCACAAAGCCGTCTTCGACGCCAAGCCCGATAATTTCATCGAGCTGCTCTCTAAGGCCTAGCGGCGTCTCGATTAATTCGCAGCGTGTAACGAACGGCCGCGCCGACGGGTCAGGCAGACTTGCTGCTTGCCTTGCCGCCAAGTGATGCAAGCAGCGCTCCCCCATCAGGACTGCCCAGCCCAGTACAAGCATCCCATCCGGGTCCCGCGGAGTAGGTTCCGTTCGTCCCGCTTGTAATGTCGTGAAAAGTATCCGCGCTCTTGCTCATATAAAGCAGCGGATTCACATATCCCAGGTCTTTTCCCAGCGACTGATTGATCCTTGCCAGCAATCCCGCCCAAAGCGGAGCCACAGCGCTAGTGCCACCGATCACCGCCGCACTGCCATCCACCACCACCTGGTACCCCGTCTCCGGATCCGCATCTCCCGCCACGTCCGGCACCCCGCGTCCCACAAACCCGCTCGGCGACTTCGGCACTCCGGCAGTCTGCTGATACGTTGGCAACGCGAAAAACCCGCTGACTCCGCCGCCAGTCGCCCCTTCGTTGTTCGAAAGATCGTTCCATACAACTTCGGAACTGATCTTTGTCCCCGACAAACTCAGCCTAGTCCCGCCGCACCCAATCACGTAGGGGCTCGAAGCCGGAAAATCCACCGTAGGCTTTCCGTCGCTGGAACCATCTGTCGACCCGCTGTCTCCGGATGCCGCCAGAACGGTCACTCCCATCGTCGCCGCATCCTGGCAAGCCGAATTAAACGAATTCAGCGCCTGCTGCGTCCACGAACTTTCCGGTCCTCCCCAACTAATCGAAATAATCGACGGCCGGTTGGTCGTGTCATGGATCGCCGTAGTCAAAGCGTCGAGAAATCCTTGGTCCGTGTTCGTCGTGAAATACATCGCGATTGTCGCCGCCGGTGCAACCGCGCCCACTACTTCGATATCCAACTCCACCTCACCGTCCGGCCCGCTCGGATCGCCTGTCGGAGAATTCGACCCACCGTCCACCGCCACATCGGTAATCTTTGGTAACGAAATTCCCAGCCCTTCAAAATATTTCGTCAAGTCCGCCGAATTATATCCACCGCCTAATTCCACGATCCCTACGCATTGCCCGGTTCCGTCCGACCCTGCCGGAAAATCGTAACCCTGCGAGACCGCTATCGGAGTGTAGGAAGCCGCTGCGGCTTGCGCCCGCACTTTTCCCCCTGGATCTTTCAACAGACGAAAGTGCGGCGTCGCTTGCGGCCGGTTATCCAGCCCGAACACGCCTTCAATAATTCCATCGAGTTCCGCAGGAATCTGCAGCGTCCCCGTGCGGCAGCGGTATGTGCCTTTTGCATGCTGGTAGCGGTTCAACTGCACGCTAAAGGCTTTGCTGAAAGCCTCCACCGTTCCGCTCAAAAACACAGATCTTCGCTCCGGACTTTCCTCCACAACTTGCAGCCCATATTGCTTCGCAAACGCGCGAACCTTCGAAATATCGTCCGCGCTAGCACCATGTCGAGCCGTAAATTCTTCTCGCGACAGGTGGTGACGCTCCATCGGAGCCGTCGCGCCCAGCTGTTCCACCGAAGGAAACGCCGACGTCGCCGAACCGCGCCGAAGGACAACTGTCACTGTGATTCGCTCATTAGGATCCGCCGGTCCTATTTTCCGCGCGCCAGGCATTTCCGTGCGCGAGCTGCTTTTCAGTTCTACGCGATTCAGTTGTTTTTCCATGATGTCCTCCTACCAAGGGATGAAATCTCCGCAGGCTTTAAAAATTTACGAGTGCAGTTTCGGTGAATCTCCGAACACGTTTTTCTTTCGGAGACTGTTTCCCGGAGGGCACGGTCCGCAGTCCAACATTAATTATACGCGCACCTAAATCCCCACTCGGTGTCGTTAGCTGACTTTTCAACTCCGCTTGCACTAACAGGCACCCGCCAAATTTCCGTTCATTTTGCAGTTTGTTCGCCCCTGCAATCCCGATAAACTCGAATGATATTCACCGCGTTTCTTTCAAATAGTTGCGGAGTCTTCTTCGCCTAGAAGCAAATATGCTGAAGCGTTTGTTCGTCCGCTACATCGCCGAAGAAGCCAAGCCCATGTTGCGCCTAGCCATGCCACTGGTGTGTGCCGAACTCGGTTGGATGACCATGGGCATCGTGGACACCATGATGGTCGGCCGCCAGGCGAACAGCGCGGTAGCCATCGGCGCCGTCAGCCTCGGAGGCATTCTCTACATTGCTGTCGCAATTTTCGGCACCGGCTTGATGCTAGGTCTCGATACACTGGTCTCCCACGCATACGGCGCCGGCGATTTGGAAGAATGCCATCGCGTCCTGGTCAACGGCATCTATCTCAGCCTGGGAATTTCTCCCATCCTAATGGGCATCGTCTGGACTTTCGGACCGCTCATCCGTTCGCTCGGCGTTCAAAATGCAATTCTGGAGCAAGCGGTTCCGTACGTGCACGCACTGAATTGGTCCACGCTCCCGCTTCTGCTCTATTTCGTTTTCCGCCGTTACTTGCAGGGAATGGACCAAGCCAAACCCGTAATGTTCGCGCTGGTATCCGCAAATTTAGTAAATCTCGGAGGGAACTGGGCCTTGATTTATGGCCATCTAGGATTCCGCGCGATGGGCACCGTCGGCTCCGGTTGGTCCACATGCGTCGCGCGTATTTACATGGCCGGCGTCCTACTCGCGTACTGCGCTTATTACGATCATCGATACGAAACCGGGCTGCGGGAAACTCGTCGCCTCCCCGATTTTTTCCGCATCTGGAGATTGGTGCAACTAGGTCTGCCAGCCGCTACGCAGTTCGGCATGGAAGTAGGAGTTTTTGCGGTAGCCACATCCATGATCGCTAAATTAGGCGCCGTGCCGCTGGCCAGCCATCAGATCGCGCTCAACACGGTGAGCCTCACCTACATGGTCCCCTTGGGACTCAGCGCTGCCGCCGCCGTTCGCGTTGGCCAAGCCCTCGGACGCGGTGATCCGCACGCCGCCAGTCGCGCCGGATGGACGGCTATGCTTTTAGCCGCCGGTTTCATGGGCATGATGACCATACTTTTTCTGGCGGCGCCTCAATACATCACCCGGATTTACACGCCAGACCCTGTCGTAGTCGGCGCCGCAAGTACTTTGCTTTTCGTCGGAGGCTTTTTCCAACTCTTCGACGGAATGCAAACCGTTGCAACCGGCGCGTTACGCGGCGCAGGCGACACGCGCACGCCCATGACCTGCCATCTAGTTTTCTATTGGCTGGTCGGCCTGCCCCTCGGCGCCTACCTCTGCTTCCACCTCGGATGGGGAGCGCCCGGCCTGTGGATCGGTTTGTCCCTTGCGCTCATTCTCATCGGCAGCGCCTTGCTGTATTTCTGGCGCCGCAAAGAACGCTCCTTCGCCACACAAAAAATTCCCTTGGCCGTTACAGTCTTCTAGCGCCGCCTTTAAGGCCGGCGCATTTCGCTTGGTGATCGATTGTCTGCGCTGCATACTTATTCACCGAAAATGCTCGATAGCGAATTCATGCAACGCGCCATCGCGCTTGCACTCGAGAACGTACAATCTGGCCTCGGCGGTCCCTTCGGTGCGCTGGTCGTAAAAGATCGAAAAGTTATCGCCGAAGCTGCCAACCAGGTGACCTCCACAGACGATCCAACGGCGCACGCCGAAATGCTCGCCATTCGAGAAGCCTGCAAAAAACTCGGAACGTTCCAGCTCGCAGGTTGCGAAATTTACGCCAGCTGCGAGCCTTGCCCCATGTGCCTGGGCGCCATTTACTGGTCACGCCTCGATCGCATTTATTTTGCCGCAAGCGCGGCTGATGCCGCGAAAGCCGGCTTCGACGATTCATTCATCTACCACGAAATTTCCAAGCCCCGCGCGCAGCGAAAAATCCCTATGGTCCAGTGGATGCGCGAAGAAGCGCGCAAGCCATTTCACGCCTGGGAACAAAAGCCGGACAAAATCAGCTATTAGTCAGTCAACAATCGGCTGGCCTCCTCAATCCGTTGAATAGCTTCCCCGAACCGTCCGATCCGTGCGAATGATTTGAAGTAAATGGCCACACACTGTTCTGGCCAGCCGCAGCGAACTTTGTTTAACAAAGTACTTTACAGTAGTAATGTAATCCGATAAATTCAGGTCTGTCCGTAATTCCGATCATTCCAGCGCTTCAACGGTCGGGCGTGCGTCGCTTAAAGAGAAATTGAAACATGCGAGTAATTAAAATCGCGGGATTATTGGCCGTCTTCGTTATTGCAGGAATCGCAGCCTTTTTGGGGATACTCTGGCTGGACCACACTAGACAAACGATTCTGCCCGAACCTACAGGCCCGTTCGCCGTGGGCCGCAGCACATTCGCCTGGACTGACACCGCTCACACGGATCCGTTAGCCACACCGCCGGGCACCAAGCGCGAACTGCTCGCCTGGATCTGGTACCCCGCAAAACCGCAGCCCTCCTCGCAGCCGGATGACTACCTACCCGTTCCGTGGCGAAGCACCCTTGCGAGTCATACCGGCGTGCTCTTCACGCAGATCCTGACGCGAGACTTGTCGCGCGTCCGCACATACAGCATTCGCGACGCCGCGGTATCGCCTGAGCAGCCTGCCTATCCGGTGATTCTCATGAGGGCTGGCCTCGCGGCCCTGACCACTGACTACTCCAGCCTTGCCGAAGATCTTGCAAGTCACGGCTATATCGTCGTGGGCTTCGACGCGCCCTATCGAACTTTTGTCGTGGTTTTGCCGGATGGAACGGTGATTGCTAGGGCGCCCCAGAATAATGCCGACCTTTTCAGCGGGCCTGAGCAGGAGCAACTCGCTACCAAGTTGGTCCAGGCATGGAGCGCAGACATGGGTTTCGCGCTCGACCAACTCGGGCGACTCAACGCGTCTGACTCCTCAGGTAGGTTTCTAGGGCGCCTCGATATGCAGCGCGTCGGAGTGTTCGGCCACTCGCTCGGTGGCGCCACCACTCTTCAGTTCTGCCACCACGATTCTCGGTGTAAAGCTGGAATCGACTTAGATGGCGCTCCACTGGGAAGTGTGGTCAGCGAAGGCGTCACCCAGCCGTTCATGTTTCTTTTGAGCGACCACCAACGCGAGCCCGAGTCAGAGACTCGCCCGATCGAGGCCCGCATTCGTTCTATTTATGATCGGCTTCCTGCTGACCGCAGGCTGTATGTGAGGATCCCGGGCGCGGGGCACTACCTCTTCAGCGACCCTGTGAGGAGTCCCCTACTAATGCGCGTTCTCCGCACACTGGGAATCGTCCGCCTGGATGGGCGCCGTCAAATTGCAATCACGGCGCATTACATCAGTACTTTTTTTGACGTATATCTGAAGCAGGCGCCCGCTTCAAACCTTCAGCGCCAACCGGACTACCCGGAGGTCGAATACATCCAGTGATCACATCCGCGCCGACGGTTCCGAGTTCGTTCGGCTATAGTCGATAAGCATGGTTCTATGAAGAACATCCTGGTTTGCGTTCAACCCAGCGAATCCCCCGGCGTGTAATTTCCAGCGCGTCAATCGGGCCACCCACATCAGGCCTCTGCGGGTGATACTCCGTGGTGAGTTGTACCAAACGGATGGCCCAGCGAACGTCTCTGTCTTTTATTGGAATACCTCTTTCAGCCGCAGCCCACTTTCTTAGCTCGCTCCTGGCGAAATGAGTCTTGCCTGCCACTACTTCGTTAACAATTTCATTACGCCCCAGCGCCCCAAACTCCATCGTAGTTGTAGGATGCTCGGTATAAAAATTCTCCTTAGCTTGTGGTGTGGCCGGATCGAAAACGATTTCCACCTGATACATTGCCGTGGAGCCGTTTTCAAATCCCAGGAACACGCCGGTAAGAAATATGTTTTTATCCAACATCAGCTTGGAACCCGCTGGATCTTCCTTCAAAGCCCGATTGATGGCGAGGACCATATTCTCGCCCCAGTTTCTCGCAGCGGTTTTCAGAAGCCGCGAACTACCACTGGTCTGCGCTTCTTGAAAGGCGTGGATCGCTTCTTTCTGCGCATTCCACAATGCTTGCCCATTCCGGGCATGAATAATATTTCCGGCAGCGGTAAACACTGAGTGGCCGTCCAGTCTCACGATCTTGCAAATGTTGTCGCGATACTTCTCATTGTCGTCAAATCCGCGACTATCAACCGCAATCACAATTTTCGTTCGCGACCACCCGATCACTACAACCGTGCCGGTGGTGCTTTGCGATCCGTACTGCGCGCCAACGCTGCAAGCCAGAGCCAAAAGCATAAACACCAAAAGTCTAATCGCCACTTTAAGTTGTCATCCCGCCGGCCCTGGCGGCGCAAGGGAGCGAGGCTGCTTTTTGGCCGACGAGGACCTGCTTGGGCATTGTGTGGGCCATAGCGACTCGAACCATAGGACCGATTAGTGTACTCACACATTTCCCAAAACGGGATTTAACATTGCGGGAGCGCTAGGCCATCCACACACACGACTCCTTGAAATCCGGCGAATCGCGTGCTAGCGTTTCCCGTGACTAAAATTGAACAGCTTCGCGCCGGCCATCAGAACTCAACG
>JABDEK010000075.1:20136-20608 GCA_013287135.1 Acidobacteriota bacterium
CCGCGAAACTCTAGACGCTTTTTTTCAATCCGTCGGTCTGCCGATCTGCCGCCGTTTTCGACCTTACGAAATACATTTCTACCCGGTTTTGCCCAAGAGATAGAATGCGATGTAACTTCTAGAAAACAAACGACGGAAGAATTCCTACCCGGGGCCACAAGCACATGCCATCGGGAAGTCTGTACCGATGTCGTGGGAGCCGAAACATGGCTGTAAATCTCGCCGAAAACAATTACGGCGAATCGCGTGTTCGCTTGCTGCGAGTGGTTCGGCAAGAAGGCCGTCACGACATCAAAGAGCTCACCGTCGGTATTCGGTTCGAAGGTGACTTCGAGGCCGCGCACACAAAAGCCGACAACAAGAAAATTCTGCCCACCGACACGATGAAGAATTCCGTATATGCAATTGCCCGCCAGTATCCCGTCGAAGCTGTAGAAGATTTCGCGCTCCATCTCATCGAGCACTTTCTCAC
>JABDEK010000076.1 GCA_013287135.1 Acidobacteriota bacterium
TTTCCGATACTGAAATGCTGGCCGCAGGATGGCGGACGTTACATCACTTGGCCGATGGTGATTACGAAAAACCCTGAGACGGGTAAGCGCAACGTGGGTTGTTATCGCATGCAGGTGTATGACGGACGCACGACCGGGATGCATTGGCAGACACAGAAGCATGGCGCGGAGCATTTCCGCAACGCGCGGGCGAAAAATCCGAAAGGGAAGATAGAAGTGGCGGTGGCGATTGGTGCGGATCCGGCCACGGCCTTGGCGGGAATTTTGCCGGTGCCTCCGGACCTGGATGAATTTTTGTTTTCGGGATTCATGCGCAGAGATCCGGTGGAGCTGGTGCAATGCAAGACGGTGGACCTCGAGGCGCCGGCGAATGCGGAGATGGTGTTGGAGGGCCACGTGAATCTGGGCGAAATGCGGACGGAAGGGCCGTTTGGCGATCACACGGGATTTTATTCGCTGGAGGGAGAGTTCCCCGTTTTCCACATCGATTGCATCACGCATCGCAAAGAGCCTCTGTATCTGACGACGATTGTGGGGCCGCCTCTGCAGGAAGACTATTTCATGGGGCACGCGATCGAGCGGATTTTTATGCCGGTGATGAAGATGCAGTATCCGGAGATTGTGGATGTGGCGATGCCGGCGGAAGGAATTTTTCAGAACTTGATGATTGTGTCGATACGCAAGAGCTATCCGGGACAGGCGCGCAAGATTATGAACGCGATATGGTCGCTGGGGCAGGCCATGTTTACGAAGGTAGTAGTGGTGGTGGACCACGACGTGAATGTGCAGGATTCGCGCGAAGTGGTGTGGAAGGCGTTGTGCGCGATCGATCCGGAGCGCGACATACAATTTGTGATGGGGCCGGTGGACACGTTGGACCACGCGGCGCGTCGGCAGGATTACGGGTCGAAAATGGGAGTGGATGCCACGCGCAAGTGGAAGGAAGAAGGGTACGCGGGGCGTTGGCCGGATGAGATAAAGATGGACGAAGCCACAAAACGGCAAGTTGATAAAATTTGGAGGCAAATAAAGCTTAGAATGCCTGTCAGAAACGAATGAGACAGACGATTCGCGGCAACGGTGGAGCGGAAGGAAGGCGCTGACGCGCCATGGTTTTGTCGGAGCGGAAGCTGCGACCTTGCTGAAAGCGGGGAGGCCCCGGCGCGTCGCTGTTTTTGTAGGAGCTCAAGCGCCGACCTCCTGAAAGGCGAGAAGAGAGCACAAAACGGCAAGTTGACAAAATTTGGCAGAAAATAAAACCGCTGATGGGTCCAAAGAAGAACTAGACCGCAGCGACACAAGGTGGCGGCAACCCCTTCGCCTGGGCCTCGCGTTTCGCCTTTCCCTATAAGGGTTTCAAGCACTTACCTGTACTTTTGACCTGTACGTTTTCGCCTGCCTGTCCCCCGGACCGGGTTTTTACCAATAGCACACGCGACCAACATGTTGATTGACACTCGCCGAGGTGGATGCAATAAACAGTAAAAGCGCACGGTACCGGGCGTAGCAGTACTAACGGGTAGCGAGCAAAGAACGAACAGATTCCGAAAGAAAATAGAAGAGCAGAGAGAAGGCGGGTCCGACCTGCGAAGCGGGACGGAGTGAGGAGCGAGGGGCCGCGCGATGTTCAATCTGGGGAAAACGAAATCATTAATCGGCCTGGATATCGGCTCGAGTTCCGTGAAGGCGGTCGAGCTGAAGAAATCGAAGGCAGGCTACGAGCTGGTGAGTTACGGGATAGAGACGTTGGCGCAGGATACGGTGGTGGACGGCGCCATCATGGACGCACCTTCGGTGGCCGAGAAAATTATCTCGATATTCGACAACCAGAAGATCAAGGCGAAGGACGTGGCGACGTCGGTATCGGGGCATTCGGTGATCGTCAAGCGGGTGAGCATGCCGCTGATGACGGAAGAAGAGTTGTACGACCGAGTGCAGGCGGAAGCCAGCCAGCACATCCCGTTCGATATTGCGGACGTGAACCTGAGCCATCAGCTGCTGGAAGCTACCGAGAACCAGATGGACGTTCTGCTGGTAGCGGTTAAGAAAGACAAGATTCTGAATCACACGAACGTGCTGGCGCAGGCGGGGAAGACGCCGGTGGTGGTGGACATCGATGCGTTCGCGCTGCAGAACTGTTTTGAAGTGAACTACGAGCCGGACCCTTCACAAGTGGTGGCGCTGCTGAATATCGGCGCGAGCGTGATGAACATCAACATCGTGCGCGGGTGGACGCCGCTGTTTACTCGCGACGTTTCGGTGGGCGGCAATCAGTACACCGACGCGTTGCAGAAGGAACTGGATTTGAGTTTCGAGGATGCCGAGAAATTGAAGATGGGCGGAACGCTGGCGGGAGTTAGCGAAGAGCAGCGTACGGCGATTCTGCGATCGGTATCTGACATTTTAATTTTGGAGATACAGAAGACCTTCGACTTTTTCCGCGCGACGGCCAGCGGAGAAAACATCCGCAGGATTTACGTGGCGGGAGGGACTTCACGCGTTCCAGGGCTGCTCGACTTGCTGAAGGAAGAGTTTGCGATGCCGGTCGAGGAGCTAGATCCATTTCGCAAGATTGCAATCAATTCAGGGCGTCATGATGAAAGCCAGATACGCGAGTTGGCGCCGCGCCTGGCAATCGCAGTGGGGTTGGCGCTGAGGAGCTTTGACACGCCATGATTCGGATCAATTTACTTGGCCAGGCTCGTCCGAAGGCCACCAAACAGGCGGTGCCGCTGGAAGCGACCATGCAGATCATCTTCCTGCTGGTGGCGCTGGGACTGGCTGCGGTGGTGCTGTCGGTGACGTATTTCCAGCAGAAGAAAGAGCTGGATTCGACAAACGCTCGGATCGCGGCGTTACGCGCGGAAAAACAGAGTTTGCAGCAGGTGAAGCAGGACGTGGATCGCTTCGAAACGCAGAAGTCAGTGCTGGAGCAACGCATCAACGTGATTGAGACCTTGCAGAAGAACCGCACGGGCGGTCAGGAATTACTGCAAATGGTGGCCAACACGGTGGTGAGAGTGGATGCGCTGTGGCTGACGTCGCTGGAACGCTCTGGTGACAACCTGAAAATCACGGGCGAAGCAGGTTCGATTAACGCCGTAGCGAACTTCATTACGCAACTGCGACGTTCGGGATACTTCGACAAAGTTGAGATTCAAGAGGCGAAAGAAGATGACTTCGTGAAGTCGGTGCAGACGTACAACTTCACGATGACGGCGACTGTGGCGCAATCCTCCAATCCTGAAGCGCAACCGCAAGCAAAGCCGGCATCCACGCCTCCTCCGCAGCCCGCGGCCCCAGGGAGGAGCTAGCAATGGCAACTTCTTTCAAAGATTGGCCCTGGCCGCTACAAGCGCTGTTCTACCTGGGACTGACGGTAGTGATTATCGCCGCGGGATTTTACATTCCGGGATTGCCTTTGGCGTCCGTGCGCGCGCAATTGCAAGACGCGCAGAAGCAAGAGAAACCGCTGGAGCAGGAAGTTGCGAATTTGCGGGTTTACAAGCAACGGCGAGCGGAATTGCAATCGCAGATGGATGCACTGCAGAAGCAGCTTGCCACCTTGCAAACAATCGTGCCGGAAGAGAAACAAGTTGACCAGTTCATGCTGATGATTCAGGCGGCGGCCACGAGTTCAGGGGTTTCGCTGCGCCGGTTGAAAGCGAATCCAGTGGCGGCAAAGACCTATTACTTCGAGCTGCCGTTCGAAGTGCAGGCTGACGGGCCGTATTTTTCAGTGCTGGATTTCTTTGCCAGGCTGGGGCGGCTATCGCGAATTATCAACGTGGGTGACCTAAAGCTGGAAGGGATCGGCAATAAGAGCGCCGCGCCCAACTTCCGATTGAATCCGGGAGCTTCGGTGACGGGAACATTCACGATTACAACGTTCTTTACGAAAGCGGCAGACGCGCCGGCGGCAACGACGCCGACGTCCGCACCGGCGAAACGGTAGGCGATCACGATGACACTAGTGAAGACAACTGCGAATCTGATAGCAACCCTGGCCATATCGTTTTGTCTGATGCCGGTGGCGTGGGGACAAAGTCCGAGTAAAAACCCGGAACAAAGTCCGGCCCCCGCGCACAAAACGGCTCACAAGAAAAAGGCTGCGGCTGCGCCGGCGGCGACAGATGGGGCGCCACAGGAAGCTGCAAAGCCTGATGCAAAAGGGGACGTGGTGGCGGGCAAGCGAGATCCATTCGCACCACTCGTAAACGACAAGAAGCCGAGCGGGCCGCCGTTGCCTCCGGGAAAAGCCGGGCTGGTGATAGCGACGGTTCATGTGGATGGAACAGTGAAAGCAGCTAATGGAATGCTGGCAGTGGTGACGAATCCAGATCAACGGACCTACTTCCTTCGGGAAGGGGACCGTCTGTATGACGGCGACGTGGAAAAGATTGGATTAGATGGGGTTACGTTTAAAGAAAATTCCAAAGATGCATTCGGGAAACCGGTCGAGAAACTGGTTACCAAACGAATCTACCCGAGCGCAGGAGAGCAGCAATGAGGATTATGCGGAGGGCGATGGGGGCGACTGCGCTGGTTGCAGCAGCCTTGATACTGATGAGCGGAGCACTGCAGGCCAGTGATGGGCCGGTGGTGCATGTGAAGGCGGTGGTAAAGAACGGCAACGTCACGTTGGAAGCACAGGCGAACGGGCCGTTCGAATACACCACCTATCGTCCGAGCGAAAGTTTGTTCGTGCTGGACTTGAGCGGAGTGTCGTCCGCCGATCCAGCCGGAGCGCGCGTGGTGGCCTCCGACCTGGTGAAGAGCTACCGACTGTTGACGTACACCTCGGGAGCCAAGCCGGTTGTGCGCGTGGAAATTTTGCTGAGCCAGGGCGTTGAGCCACGACTCGAGCGAAAGGATTCGCAAGAACTGACCTTACTGGTCGGTCGCACAGACGATGCGGAGGGCAAGTCTGCGGTAGTGACAGGGCCTGCTCCTGCAATGGTGCCTATCGCGGCAAAATCACCAGAAACCAAGCTGCCCAACTCGACGATTGAGGCCATACGCCAAGTGAATCTGTCGCAGAACGGCGACCTGACCGATGTGAATGTGGTGGGAACGGGCAAGCTGAATTATCACGCAATGCGATTGCAGAATCCGGACAGACTGGTCCTGGATTTTTCGGGAGCGCACCTGAAAACCTCCGAGAAGCATATCGCGAGCAATCTGGACCCGGTCCGCGAGATCCGGCTGGCGCAATTTTCACCGGGAGTATCGCGCATCGTGATCGATTTGCGGCAGGCCACGCCGTACAACATCACCAGCTCTGATTCGGGGATTACCATTGAGTTTTCACCGAAGACGGCGAAGGGCGCGGTTAAATCCACTCCGCAAACACAGCCTGCGGACGTGACCACGACCAAGCTAGAGTCACCAAAACCTGCTCCGGCAATCTCTGCGGCTACCGAACCCAAGCAAGTTTCGGCTCCGGTCATCATTCTGCCTCCGGCTCTAACGCAGCCTACTGCGGCGTTAGCGATTCCGGCTGCAGCGATGCCGCAACCGCAGGATCAACAAGTTGGATTAGCGGCCAAACAAGTTGCGGCTCAGGGTGCAGCGAGCGTTTCTAACTCGAACGGAACTGACGCTTCGGCATCAGCGCCTGCTTCGAGTCAGCCAGTGGCGATCACGAATGCTACCGTGCAGGCCCAGACTCCTCCGCCATCCGGCAAGTATTCGGGTGAGCCGATTTCGGTAAACTTGAAAGACGTTGATTTGCGGGACTTTTTCCGGCTGATTCACGAAATCAGCGGACTGAATATCGTGGTGGATCCCAGCGTAAAGGGCAGCCTCACGATCGTTCTAGACGATGTACCGTGGGATCAGGCGCTGGACATCGTTTTGAAGAACAACGGTTTGGACAAGCAGCTTGACGGAAACGTGTTGCGCATCGCTACCAAGGACACCTTGAAGAAAGAAGCTGACCAGAACCGCGAATTAGCCAAGGCGCAAGCGGAAGCCGCCGACGTGGTCACAACCACCCGCCAGCTAAGCTACGCCAAAGCCGAGGACCTGGTTCCAACGCTGAAGAAATTTCTTTCTTCGAGAGGCGACGTGCTGGCTGACGTACGGTCGAACACGTTGATTATCCGGGACATCCCCAGTGTTCTGCCGGTGATGGACAACCTGCTGCGCCAACTCGACCGGAAATCGCAACAAGTGGAGATCGAAGCGCGCGTGGTGGCAGCCAACCGGTCATTCACGCGCGACATCGGTACGCAATTTGCGGCAGCCGTATCCTTGGGCGACGGGCAAAGCATCCTCGGCGGAGCGAGCACGGTGGGTACCAGCCCGATCGTACGCAACTCGCCGCTTCCGTTGCCTCCGATCATAGTCGGGAACACGGGAGCGAACACGACCAGCGGTTCGATGCCTTTGATCACGAACCTGGGTGCCACGACGCCAACGAGCGCACTGAGCTACGCATTCTCGTCCCAGAACTTCGCGCTGGACTTTATTATCAGCGCGGCGGAAGAGCGGGGCGTAGGCAAATTGATCTCGAAGCCGAAGGTCATCACGCAGAACAACCAGAAAGCTATCGTGAAACAAGGTACGAAGATCCCAGTCCAGACCATCGTGAACAACACGGTTTCGGTGCAGTTCGTGGACGCCGTGCTGGAACTTGACGTGACCCCGCAAATCACCGCGGAAGGCACCATCTACATGGATGTGACGGTAACCAATGATCAAATCGACACGGCCATTCCCCGAGTACAGGGCATACCGGCTATCGACACGCAACAGGCGAACACCAAGGTGCTGGTGAGCGACGGCGCGACGGTGGTTATCGGTGGAATCATCGTGTCCTCGCAGCAGCGCACAGTCGACCAGGTGCCGCTGTTCGGGAGCATTCCGGTAGTGGGCAATTTGTTCAAGCACACTCTTGTGAACACATCGTCCCTGGAGCTATTGTTCTTCCTGACTCCGAGGATTCTGCCGAGCTAACAACGGCGGGAATCGATAAGCGGAGCATCAGGGGAAAGTGAAATCCAAACCGGTGCAAATGAATTCAGGCCGGAGCCGAATCGATCGGCTCCGGCTTTCCTTTTCCAACCTGCGAGCTGACGCCTTTCTAGTAACTCACCTGCCGAATATTCAATATCTGTGCGGTTTTACGGGGAGCGCCGCGATGCTGCTGGTTGAGCCAGCGCGGTCAACGCTGTTCACGGACAGCCGGTATACATTTCAGGCGCAGGAACAGGTCACGGGGGCCAAGATCCATATTGCCAAGCACGGTCTGCTACTGGCGGCTGCGCAGGCGCTAAAGAAGCGCAGAGGGCGGTTGCACGTCGCCTACGCGCCCAGCCAGGTGACGGTGGGGCAGAAGGCCGCTCTAGAGAAGCTCACGGGCACCGGGGTGCGCTGGGTAAGCGGAGGGGATGCCGTAGAAAGGCTGCGGGCGGTTAAGGACGCGTCAGAGCTAGCCACCATGCGGGACGCGGCCAAGTTAATCAGCCAGGTATTCAGGGAGACGGTGCCAAAGATTAAGACGGGGCTTAGCGAACTGCAGGTGGCCGCGGAGATTGAGTACGGGATTAAGCTAAAAGGCGGGAGCGGGCCTGCGTTCGAGACCATCGTAGCTTCAGGCCCGCGATCCGCATGGGCGCATGCGCGGCCCAGCGGTAAGCTCCTCGGGAAAAACGAATTGGTCGTCCTAGACCAGGGTGCTATACTTCGCGGTTATTGCAGCGACCTGACCCGGACAGTGTTTCTGGGGCGAGCGCCAGAGAAGGTAAGGCGACTGTATGAAGCTGTGCTAGAAGCGCAGCAAGCTGCCAAGGACGCGGCCGGGCCCGGGGTGAAGGCTGGAGAGGTGGATGCAGCAGCCAGGCTGTCGCTCAAGCGACACAGGCTGGCAGAATACTTCACGCATAGTACAGGGCATGGGCTGGGCATCGAAGTTCACGAGATGCCCCGGCTGGCAAGAGACGAAGAAATAGAGCTCGAAGAGGGCATGGTAATAACGATCGAGCCCGGCATTTACCTAGAGGGGCTTGGCGGCATACGCATAGAGGACGACGTAGTGGTTACTTCAAATGGCGCTGAGGATTTGACCAGCGCATCCAGGGAATTCTTAGAACTCTAAATGGCGAAAAAATCGACTCCGTCTACGCAGAGTAGTCCGCAAACAGGTGGCGTGGATCTCCAGGAAGTAGAGCGGCTTCTCGAGTTCATGGCGAAACATGGACTGGAGGAGTTTGAGTACGAGCGCGCCGGATTCCGGATAAGGCTGAGGAAGCCATTCTCGCAGCCGATGGGGTTCAGCCGCGCGGTGTCGGCTCCCGAGATTGTGGTCGCGGCGGTTCCGGCAGTGGCAGCAAGCCATGCGGGAGCGGCGGCAGCCAGCGGAGCGTCCGGTGGAGGGTGGTCTGCCAGCGGAACTTCTACCGGCGGGGCTCAGGCTGAATCGGCGGAAAGTGCACGAGCGGCGTCTGAGGATGTTCACGTGGTGAAATCACCGATTGTGGGGACGTTTTATGCGGCCCCTGCGGTGGGTGGCGAACCTTTTGTGAAGGTAGGCTCTCGCGTGGACGAGGGGCAGGCATTGTGCATCATCGAGGCGATGAAGCTGATGAACGAAATCGAGTCGGATGTGGCGGGAGAAGTAGTGCGGATTTTTGTCGAGAATGGCCAACCGGTGGAATATGGCGAAGCGCTTTTCGGAATCCGCGCGCACCGGAAGAAATAGCTCACCCCCAGGCGAAATGTTCCGAAAAATTCTGATCGCAAATCGCGGCGAAATTGCGCTGCGCATCCTTTCGGCGTGCAGGGAACTTCACGTCCGGACAGTAGCGGTTTATTCGGAGGCGGACCGCAATGCGTTACATGTGCGGTTTGCGGACGAAGCGATTTGCATTGGGCCTCCGCGGAGCAGCGAAAGCTACCTGAACATTCCTCAGGTAATCAGCGCGGCGGAAATTGCGAATGTGGATGCGATTCATCCGGGATACGGATTCCTGTCGGAGAATGCGAATTTTGCAGAGGTGTGCGAAGCGTCGCACATTACTTTTATCGGGCCGACGCCGGATGTGATCCGGCTGATGGGTGAAAAAGACAAAGCCAAGGAAGCGATGGCGGCGGCGGGGATTCCGGTGATTCCGGGAAGCGCGGGAGTAGTGCCGGATGAAGATTCCGCGAAGGAAATCGCGCGGGACATCGGCTATCCGGTGATGATCAAGGCGGCGGAGGGCGGCGGCGGACGCGGGATGCGCATCGTGCGTTCGGCGAAAGAATTGATTCCGGCGTTTCGAACGGCGCGGACGGAAGCAGAACAGGCGTTTGGAAGTCCGAATGTTTACATGGAGAAGCTGATCGAGCGGCCGCGGCATATTGAGTTTCAGGTATTGGGTGACAAGCATGGGCACGTGGTGCATTTGGGGGAGCGCGAGTGTTCGCTGCAAAGGCGTCACCAGAAAGTGCTGGAGGAATCGCCGTCGGTGGCAGTAGATGCGAGCACGCGGCAACGGATTGGGAGGCAAGTGGTGGACGCGTTGAAGAAGATTGGGTACTCGAGCGCGGGGACCATGGAATTTTTGCGCGAGGATTCGGGGAACCTTTATTTCATCGAGATGAATGCGCGGATTCAGGTAGAACATCCGGTGACGGAGATGGTGACGGACATTGATTTGGTGAAATCGCAGATACGGGTGGCCGCGGGGGAAAAGCTTTCGTCGGTGCTGCCGACGGTGGAATTTCGCGGGCATGCCATTGAGTGCCGGATTAATGCGGAAGACCCGGAGACGTTTACGCCTTCGGCGGGACGAGTGACGGCGTTTCGCGTGCCGGGAGGGCCGGGGATTCGCGTAGATACGGCGTGTTATGCGGATGCGGTGATACCTCCGTATTACGATTCGTTGATTGCGAAACTTATTTCGTACGGACATGACCGCGCTGAAGCGATTGTGCGGATGCAACGCGCGCTCGACGGATTTGTGGTGGAGGGAGTGAAGACGACGATCCCGTTGCACAAACGGATTCTGGCGGACCCGAATTTTGTGGCGGGGAAATTTGATACGCACTTTTTGGAGCGCATGCCGGCATTAGAAGCGAAAGCAAAATAATCTCACGCGGAGGCGGTTTGTTCCCGGCCCTTTACGCCATCCTGGATGCCAGCCCCGAATTTGCAGGCCCTTCTAAATTTTCCATTCTTGAAATTGCTAAGCGCTTGGCGGGGTCGGGGGTAGAACTGTTTCAATACCGCGACAAGCAAGGCTCGGCGCGGAGAATTCAGGAAACTTCGGCGGCGCTGGTTGAGCGGCTTGCGAGTGAGACGAAGGGCGCGCGGTTCATGGTGAACGACCGGGCGGATATTGCGGCGATTGTGGGGGCGGGAGGAGTTCATGTGGGGCAGCAGGACCTTCCCGTGGAGGCCGCGCGGAAAATATGCGGCGTCGCGTTGTGGGTAGGGGTTTCGACACATAATTTAGAGCAATTGCGGACGGCGGATGCTACTTCGGCGGATTATATTGCTGTGGGGCCGATCTTTCGTACGGGGACGAAAGAGAACGCGGATCCGGTGGTGGGATTGAAATTTTTGCGCGCGGCGCGGGGGATTACGCGAAAACCTCTTGTGGCGATAGGCGGCATCACAGTAGAGTCCGCGCAGGCTGTTTATCAGACGGGGGCGGATTCGCTTGCGGTGGTTCGCGATTTGATGGTGGCGGAAGATCCGGCGGCGAGAGCGCGGGAGTATCTGGCGATTGCGAAGCGCCTGAGAGCTGCGCCTAGCGTCGGGAACTAAGAGCATACGAGATGGCTGACCAGGTCCAGACGATCGGGGCGGTGGCGAGCAAACAGCCGGAGCTTGTGAAGGGGCTGGGGCTGTTTGACTCGACGATGATCGTGGCTGGCTCCATGATTGGGTCGGGAATTTTTATTGTTTCGGCGGACATTGCGCATCAGGTGAAGAGTCCGGGGCTGCTGATTACTGTATGGCTCGTCACGGGAGTGATGACGCTGATTGGAGCGTTGAGCTACGGGGAACTGGCGGCGGCGATGCCGCACGCGGGCGGGCAGTACGTTTATTTGCGCGAATCGCTGGGGTCGCTGTGGGGATTTCTGTACGGCTGGACCATGCTACTGGTGATCCAGACGGCGACGATCGCGGCGGTAGCGATTGCGTTTGCGAAATTTACGGCAGTGATGCTGCCGTGGTTTTCGGCGTCGGACTGGATTTGGAAGATTGGGACGTTTGGGCCGTGGCAGATGTGGTTCGGGTCGCTGGGGCCGTACAGCGTGGGGATCAACCGGCAAAATTTGCTGGCGATTGCGTCGATTGTTTTTCTCACCTGGATTAATACCCGCGGGCTGCGGGTGGGGAAGATTGTTCAGAACGTGTTTACGGTGGCGAAGGTGGGGTCGCTGGCGGCGCTGGTGCTGTTGGGATTTTGGTTTTCGACGGATGTGGCGCGCAGAGTGAATTTCGCGGATTTCTGGCGCAATGCCGGGCTGTGGGTGATGCATCCGTATCCGCCGGACCATCCCGTATGGACGATCAGCACGCTGACGCTGATTGGCGTGGCGATGGTGGGTTCGCTTTTTTCCGCGGATGCGTGGAACAACATTACGTTTACGGCGGCGGAAGTAAAAAATCCCAGCCGAAATTTACCGCTGTCACTGGCGCTGGGCGCGGGGATGGTGATTACGCTGTACACGCTGGCGAATATGGCTTATTTGCGCGTGTTGCCGATCTCCGGAGACCCCCGCGGGACGACGGCGATTGCGCGCGGAATTGAGTTTGCAGCGGATGGGCGCGTAGGGACGGCGGTGGCGGAAGTGATATGGGGGCCGGCTGGCGCGATTGTGATGGCTGTGGCGATTTTGATTTCGGGGTTTGGCTGCAACAACGGGTTAATCCTTTCGGGGGCGAGGATTTACTACGCGATGTCGAAAGACAAGCTTTTTTTTAAGTCCGCGGGACGGGTCAATAGTCATCATGCGCCGGCTGCCGCGCTGATCGTGCAGTGTATATGGGCGTCGTTTCTCTGTCTCTCGGGGACGTACGGCCAACTTCTGGATTTTCTGATTTTTGCGGTTTTAATTTTTTACATTCTTACGCTTGGCGGACTGTTTGTTTTGCGCTGGAAACGGCCGGACATGGAGCGTCCTTACAAAGCGTTCGGCTATCCATTTTTGCCGGCGCTTTATCTGCTGATGGCGATATTTATCGAAATTCAGTTGTTGCGGTATAAGCCACAGTACACTTGGCCCGGGCTCATCATCGTTTTGCTGGGAGTTCCCGTGTACTGGTTATGGAAGCGAGCCGGAGCGGGAACTGCTGAAGCATAATTTGGTTTTCTGCATTGAACTGACGAGTCGGATTCTCTGAGAGGAGATGCGAATGAGCAATCCGCTGTTCAAGAAGAAACCGATGGATTGGCTGCTGAACGAAGCCACGGCCACGGGCGAGCACACGCTGAAGCGGACGCTGGGTCCGGTTTCGCTGACGGCTTTGGGCGTGGGCGCGGTGATCGGGGCCGGAATTTTTGTGCTCTCGGGGCTGGGAGCGCACTACGCCGGACCTGGCTTGATGATCTCCTTCGTTATTTCCGGATTGGGATGCGCGTTCGCCGGACTGTGCTACGCGGAGTTTGCGGCGCTGATTCCGCTGGCGGGCAGCGCCTACACGTATGCGTATGCAGCGCTGGGCGAATTAATCGCGTGGATCATCGGGTGGGACTTGACGCTCGAATATGCCATGGGCGCCAGCACGGTTTCTTCGGGCTGGTCGAACCACTTCATTGAGTTTCTGAAAATTTTTCATCTGAAGATGCCGCTGTGGCTGGCCTACGATCACTGGACCGCTTTGATTACGGCGGAAAATATCATCGCACGGCAAATGGCCCACGTTTCCGATCCTGCGCTGGCGGTGGGCAGCCAATCTTTTCTGATGCGGGTGGGCGATATCATCTCGGCGCAGTCACCCGAGCTGGTCCAACGCGCTCACGATATGGTGGCGGCGCCCAGGCTGTTTGGCGTCGAAATCGGATTCAACCTTCCGGCGTTCCTGATCGCGCTGATCATCACAGCCGTCCTAGTGATCGGGATTAAGGAAAGCGCGACGTTCAACGCGACCATCGTGATCATCAAGGTCAGCGTGGTGCTGTTCATCATTATACTGGGCATGCATTACGTGAATCCCACCAACTGGGGACATGATTGGTCCTCTTTTGCCCCCATGGGATTCAGCGGAATCGGTAGAGGCGCCGCGTACATATTTTTTGCATATATAGGTTTCGACGCCGTTTCCACCACGGCGCAGGAGGCCAAAAACCCACAACGCGATTTGCCGATCGGCATTATCGCTTCGCTTATTTTGTGCACAATTCTTTACATTTTAGTGGCCGCGGTACTGACGGGGATGGTGCCCTGGAAGGAAATCAATATCGAGGCCCCGCTAGCCGTCGCGTTTCTCGATCGCGGCTTAGTGAAAGCGTCCTACCTGATCACCGCCGGCGCGCTGGCGGGGTTGACCAGCGTGATGCTCGTGATGCTGCTGGGTCAGACTCGCGTCCTATATTCCATGGCCAACGATGGCCTGTTGCCGCGGAAATTCTTCGCCGCGATTCATCCGAAATATCGCACGCCCTACAAAAATACGATCCTGGTCGGGCTGATCGCGGCGGTCATCGGCAGCATCACTCCGATTAACATCATCGGAGAGATGGTCAACATCGGCACGATATTCGCGTTCATCATCGTTTGCATATCGATCATGGTGCTGCGTAAAACGAACCCGGACCAAGCGCGTCCATTCCGCACTCCCTGGGTTCCGCTTGTGCCAATTCTGGGCATTTTCTTCAATGGTTACATGATGTACAAACTGGGCTGGGTGAACTGGGCGCGGCTGATCATTTGGCTGATTATCGGATTGGTAGTTTATTTTTCCTACAGCCGATATCACAGCCGAGTTCAGAAGAACGATCGGACTGCACTTTAACGCCAACACAGACCGCAGCGCGGTTCTTTTGGGGTCGGTATCTTGCGTTGATGTCATCGCACGCGAAAGAAAGATGCCGCCCTAAAGGGCGGCGCTAGGAAGGCATAAAACCAAACGGGAACATAAAGCCATACGATGATTTGCAGTTTTTGGTCTTGAACTTCTGCCCGCCAAGATATACTGAATTTCGGGAACGATAAACTTGCCGCAATTTTCTCCACGCCGAGGGCTCGTGTTGTTGCGGAGGACTTCGCCACTGGACCGTGTGGCGTCGGGCATTCTGCTATTGACCCTGATCGCGCGCCTGGGCGCTTTGGCGGGCATCCATCTGCCCTATTCTACGTTCCTAGGTTTCCTAAGCTTTCTGTCCATTATTTACCTCGTGGTCCGGTTGATTCCCTGGTTTCGCACGCAGGTAATGTGGCCGTTGCGCAACCGTTTGATTGTGGCGTACGTGTTTATTGCCGTGGTGCCGGTGATTTTGCTGCTTTCCATGGCGGGCGTGGCCATGTACGGCTTATATCTGCAACTGGGCGCGCACCTGCTTCATGATGATTTGCAGAATCATGTGGACGCGATTAGCGCGGATACGGAGGCCCTGATCGGCGCCGTTCGACAGGAAATTGCGAAGGGGACCTCCGCTCAGGATGAGTCGCTACTTTCGAAGCCGGATGTTGCGCGGCTGATCGCCGCGGAGAAAACTGAGAATCCAGAGCTTCGCGTTTATTTAAATCGCGGCACGCATCTAATTGAGAAGAAGGGCGACGGGCATCGGTTCGCGGGACTGGTTGAGTGGAATGAGAAGCCGCTGATCGCTTGCGCTATGGAAGAGGAAAGCCCGGGGGACGCTGTAACGGTTCTGGTGACGGAACCGGTGAACTCCAATTTCCTGGACAGCCTTTCTTCGCAGTTGGGGCCGATCCAATTGATTTTTCTTCGTCCTGCCAACGGAAAAGCAAACTTCAACTTTAGTTTCAATGGCCGCGATTATGTTCCGGGAGAGCAAGTATCCAGCCGCCGACGCACGCTTCCTCCGCCGAAAAACTTTATGGATGTACGGGTGGCGGGCGCATCGACGATTGAATTGGCGCACCTGGAGGAGGACAAAATTCAAGCATCGTCGGCGATACTCGCTTCGTTTTCGCTGCGGCCTTCGGCTGTAAACCAGGAGCTTCTAACCTCAGTGGGAGACGTGGGGCCATTGCTGGTGGCGGTGCTAGTGGGAGCGGCGATCATTTTTCTGGTGATAGAAATTACTGCGCTTATTACCGGAGTAGTGCTCACCCGGACGATTACATCTTCGGTGGGTGATCTTTACGAAGCGACGCTTTATGTGCGGCGCGGCGATTTCGCGAAACGAGTTCGAGTGAGGCAAAGAGACCAATTGGGGGCGTTGGGTGAATCGTTCAACGAAATGACCAGCTCGATTTCCGAGCTAATTGACGAGCAGCGACAAAGGCAGCGTTTGGAAAACGAAATATCGATCGCGCGCGAAGTGCAGTCACAACTTTTTCCGCAAACCTTGCCATCGCTTCCGGGATTGCAATTGGGAGCGATTTGCCGACCGGCGCGCGTGGTGAGCGGCGACTACTACGATTTCATCAAGACCGGGCCGGACCGGCTGGGAATTGCGCTGGCGGATATCAGCGGGAAAGGAATTTTTGCGGCGTTGCTTATGGCCAGCTTGCAGGCAGCGTTGCGCAGCACGGCCATGCTGGATGGAGAGGGCGGGACGGCGGATCTGGTGAGCAAGCTGAACCGGCACGTTTTCAGAAATACGTCGGACGACCGCTACGCGACTTTCTTCTATGCCGTATATGACGAGCGTGCTCGCACGCTGACTTATACAAACGCGGGACATCTGGCGCCGTTTTTTATTTGTGACGGCAGCGTTCAAGAATTGGAAGAGGGCGGAACGGTGGTTGGGTTATTTGAGGAATTTCCATTTACGCAGGGAGTGATTAAGGTGGGGCCGGGAAGCCTGCTGGTGCTGTTCAGCGATGGATTGACGGAGCCGGAGAACGTTTACGGAGAAGAATTTGGGCGGCAGCGCGTGCGGGCTGAAATTCTGAGGCAGATAAATCTCGCGCCGCAACGGTTGGCGGAGAATTTAATTGCGTCGGCGGAACAGTGGGCGGGATCGCCGGAGCAAGCGGATGACATTACCGTGGTCGTCGCGCGCATGGGATAGATACAAGCTAAAACACAGACGCGTGGCCCGGCGCGATTTTGATTATACTGGCGAGTTCATTAGGGAGGCTGCAGCTTGCCTTTAAGCGAGCGAATAGCTTTGGTGACTGGCGGAAGCCGAGGAATTGGGAAAGGAATTGCGCTGGGACTGGCGAGCGAAGGCGTGCGCATCGCCATTTCATACCGTTCTAACAAAGGAGCGGCGCAAAGTGCCTTGCGACAATTGCAGGAGCGCGGCGTGGAATGTTTCGCGGTGGAAGCGGATTCCGAGGATCCGGGGAAAGTTCAATTTTTGGTGGACAAAGTGGTGGAGCGATTCGGGCGATTGGATATTCTAGTGAACAATGTTGGGGAATTTAACTGGAAGCCGGTGGCGGAGACCTCGGTGGCGGAATGGAAGGGCGTTATCGCGTCGAACCTTTTCAGCGTTTTTTATGCCTGCAAGGCCGTGTTGCCGGTGATGCGACGGCAACATTGGGGACGCATCATTAATCTGGGCGCGCTGGGAGCGGAGCGGAGTTTTGGCCAAGGAACGATTTCCGCCTATGCAGCGGCGAAGGCGGCGGTGGTTTCGTTTTCAAGGTCGCTGGCGATTGAGGAAGCAAAACACGGGGTTACGGTGAACGTGATCAATCCCTCGAATATCGACGAGAGGGAATTGACTGCTGACGAAGCGCGACGCATGCATGACTCGCGGTCGCCGATTGGACGGCCGCCGTCGGCGGAAGATGTGTCTACCGCGGTTAAATTTTTTGCGTCGGATGGCGCGGATTTTATTACTGGGCAGGCGCTGAACGTTAGCGGCGGGTGGATGCTGTAGCGCTCTGAAACTACTTTTGCGAAAGATGTGCAAACCCTGCGTTCGTGTTCTTTGATGGAGTTTCGTCTTCCATGAGTTCCCAGCTATGAAAGTTCTGACAGCGGCGGAAATGAGGGAAGTGGACCGGCTGACGACGGAGCGCGCCGGAATCCGCAGCGCTGTGCTGATGGAACATGCGGGCGGGAGCGTGGCGCAATTTATCCGGCAACGCTTTCCGAATCTTGAGGGAAGGCTAATTTTTGTTCTGTGCGGGAAGGGGAATAACGGCGGGGACGGGTTTGTGGCTGCGCTGCAACTGCTGGGTATGGGCGCGAGGCCGGAAGTGATTTTGTTCGCAGACCCCAATGAGTTGAAAGGGGATGCGGCAGATAATCTGCGGCGCTGGGAGAATGCGTCGGGAGAACTGCATGTGGTGCGGAGCTCGGCGGAATGGAGCAAGTGGAAATCCCAGATTGCCGAATGCGACATTTTAGTGGATGCCTTGTTGGGGACGGGAGCGCACGGCGCGGTGGAAGGGTTGTGGCGTGACGCGATTGAAAGTGTGAATGGGCGAGAGTCGCGGTGTCCGGCGGTGGCTGTGGACATTCCGTCGGGGCTGCATGCGGATAGCGGGGAAGTGCAGGGCGCGGCGGTGGAGGCGGATTACACAGTGACGTTTACTGCGCCGAAGGTTGGGATGTTTCAGGGGGAGGCGCAACGCTATTTGGGCGAATTGGTGGTGCGCGATATTGGGTCGCCGGCGGAATTGATTGAAGAAGTTGGCCACGGAAATTTGCGATGGTCTGAGCCAGGTGAGTTTGGGCAATTTGCGAAGCGGCGGAAGGCGGAGGGAAACAAGGGCGATTACGGGCATGCGCTGATCGTTGCAGGGTCGGTGGGAAAAAGCGGGGCGGCGGTTTTGGCGTCTTGGTCGGCGTTGCGCACCGGCGCGGGACTGGTGACGGTGGCGACCCCTGAACCGGTTTTGCCGATCGTGGCAGCGCATACTCCAGAAATCATGACTGAGCCGCTCGTTGCCACAGAGAGCGGGAGCGTTTCGCTGCGGAGTTTGGAATACGGAAAGTTCGAAGCCATATTGAAAGGGAAGCGCGCGCTCGGGATGGGGCCGGGACTCACTACGCAGGACGAGACGCAGCAATTTATTCGCAAGATTGTGGGCAAACGGAACTCTATTCCTCTTGTGCTCGATGCGGACGGGCTGAATGCGTTTGCGGGGCGCGCGGGAGAATTGAAAAATGCGGAGGGGCTGATCGCGGTGACGCCGCATCCGGGGGAAATGGCGCGGCTTACTGGGTTAAAGACGAGCGAGGTGCAGGCGCGTCGGTTGAGGCTGGCGCTGGAATCGGCGGCGGCGTGGAATGCCTGCGTGATTTTGAAAGGGCACAACACGATTGTTGCGGCGCCGGATGGGAAGGCTTTTATTAATTCGACGGGGAATCCGGGAATGGGGACGGGCGGGACAGGAGACGTTCTCACCGGGATGCTGTCGGCGCTCACTGCGCAATTTGGTACGGAAAATTGGGAGCGTGTGCTGGCGTTTGGAGTTTATTTGCATGGGCTGGCGGGAGATATGTCCTATGCAGATTTTGATGAGGCTCCGCTGATGGCGGGCGATTTAGTTCGCGCAATTCCTCGGGCTTACCAGCAATTTTACGCGGCGTGCAGTCGTGCCTAGCAGCGAAATCATTACACATTCTTCCGATGAAACGATTGCGCGCGGGCGCGAGATTGGGGCGCGTCTGAGGCCACGGGTGCTGGTTCTGCTGTCAGGGGATTTGGGGGCGGGCAAGACTACGCTGACGAAAGGGATTGTAAGCGGGATTGGGGCGGCGACGGAAGAGGAAGTGACGAGCCCTACGTTTACGCTGGTGCATCGGTACGATCGCGAGGGGCGCGTTTATCATGTGGACCTGTACAGAATTTCCGGGCTGCATGATTTGGAGACGCTGGGGCTGGAGGATGTGTTTTCGGAAAATGCGGTGGTGATTGTAGAGTGGCCGGACAAACTTACTTTGCGAGTGGATTGGCCGGTAGTGCGGATTCAGTTGGAGCATGGGGCTGAGGATAGTCGACGAATTTCGATTGTGGACGATGCGGGGGTTTTGATTTAGGACGCTGTCAGCTTCGCCTCGAGTGTTTTTCTGAGTTCGAAACTCCGTTACAGACCCATGATTTGGAAGCCGGCGTCCACGTAAATCACGTTGCCGGTTACGCCGCGGCCGAGGTCGCTGCCGAGGAATACAGCCGTGTCGGCGACTTCGGCGGGATCGGTGTTGCGGCGGAGCGGGGCGTGTTGCTGGACGAAGTCGAGAACTTTGGAGAAGTCTTTTATTCCGCGGGCGGAGATTGTTTTGATGGGGCCGGCGGAGATTGCGTTCACGCGGATTTTGGCGGCGCCGAGTTCGCTGGCTAAATATTTCATGGAGGCTTCCAGGGCGGCTTTCGCTACGCCCATCACGTTGTAGTTTGTGACTACGCGCGTGGAGCCGAGGTAGGTAAGGGTCAGGATGGCGCCGCCGTCGGTCATGAGCGGGGCGAGCGCTTTGGCCACGGCTACGAGCGAATAGGCGCTGACGTCCAATGCCAATTTGAATCCATCGCGGGAAGTATTCACGAAAGGCTGATTCAGATCCTCGTGATTCGCAAAGGCCAGACAATGCACAACAATATCAATCTTCCGGCCCTCGGCTTTGAGCGAAGCCGCGAGCCCGTCAATGTCTGACTGCAGCTGTACGTCGCAGGGGTAGTAACCGCCGACTCCGAGTTCGTTTCCGAGCTCCTCGACCGTAGGCTTTGCGCGCTCATTCTGGTGAGTGAGCAGAAGCTTCGCTCCTTCGCGGACGAAGGCCTGCGAGATTGCGTAGGCGATGCTCCATTTATTCCAGACGCCCAGGACCAGGGCTGTTTTTCCTTCGAGTAGTTTTGGCATGGCCCGCCATTTTACCCGGAAAAGGACGGTTAAGAACTATCTTCTGCATGGAGCACGAGGCGAAGTGTGCTGGGACCGTAGGCAGGCACTTTTCTGAAAGCGACTGATCAATGCGCGTGGATCCAGCGAATCACTTCTCGGACAATATCTGCGAGATAGGGCCAGATAACCGCAACGATAGCCAGGACAGAAGCGACGAATTTTTTCGACGGTTTTGATGTGCTACCGGGTGTGCCGCCGGGTACGCCACCGGGTTGATGGATGGCGCAAAAGCCGCCGGTCAGGGCGCGGCGGTTGCAGCGTTGGCCACGAGGGCCGAAATAGAGGCAGGGGCCTTGGTCGGCTCCCTTGGACACCATGGCGGCGGGCGAAGGCGTGGCGATGCCAAAATCCTGGCCGTAGTCGTCGGGTTTGGTGACCGAGCCTATGCCGAATTCGCCACCGGAAGCTATGCCGAATTCTTCATTTGGCGCGGTGCTGTCGCGCTTGGCATTAACGGTTACGACTCGTTCCATTGCGTCCCGCATTTTTCCTCAGATAGAGTGAAACTTGAAGCGAATTCCTGAAGCACTTCGATCAACATCTTCCGGAACGCGCCGTGCTCGGGCGTGCCAGACTGCTTACGGTCCCCGTACACCAAACTGATATTTACGGTCTGCCGCACCAAGTC
>JABDEK010000077.1 GCA_013287135.1 Acidobacteriota bacterium
GAGCTGAGCGGCGAAGGCGCGAAGAGCGTCAATGCAAAAGGTTATGTGGTCTTCAAGGGGGACACCGAGTTCTTCGGCGCCTTTGTAAACATCATCGCGATTGACGCCGCGAGCGAATGCTTTATCCTTAAGTTTTTTCTTCACGCTGGCGGCTTGCACTTCATGAATGCTTTTGCTGGGCTTGATGAGGGCACAGGCGGTCAAGAATCCGGCCAGCTCATCACAGGCGAAAAGCGCGCGATCGAGTTGCGATTCGCGCGGCACACCGCAGTAATTCGCGTGGCCCAGAATTGCGTGAATCATTTCCTCGGAGTAGCCGCGTTCGCGGAGAATTTTCGAACCTTTGTAGGGATGTTCTTCGGTCGGGTGGTGGGCGGCGTTGGGCCAACGCTCGTAATCGAAATCGTGAAGAAGGCCGGTAAGGGCCCAGAGATCTTCGTCAGCTCCGAATTTTTGGGCGTAGGCGCGGGTACAGGCCTCCACGGCGAGAGCATGTTTGCGGAGGCTTTCGCTTTGGGTATATTCGCAGAGAAGGTTCCAGGCATCGTCGCGTGTGGGCATCAATTCCTCGAGACAATGTTGCTGATAAGCATAACGAAAAGCAAGAGTGTTTCGCTCGCACGGCATCAAACGGGGCATCGCGGTCTTCCGTGTGGTTGGATTAGTTTCGATGGGTGAAAACACTTAGAACTGACTTAGGGTCTTATCGGTATTCCATGTACGCGGCGGTTATGACCGAATAGAGGTCGGGGAGCGTCCTATTTCCTACAATGAAAAAACGAATCCTCGTCGCTGACGACAAACCGCTTATCAGGAAAATGCTTTGCAAAATATTCAGCGATCATAAGGCGCTGGAAATTTGTGACGAGGCGTTGAACGGTCAGGAGGCGGTGGAAAAGGCCGAACGGTTGAGACCTGATTTGATCATTCTAGATTTAGCGATGCCGGTACTGGACGGACTGAGAGCAGCTGAAGCATTTGCAAATTTATGCCGGATGTCCCGATTATTTTATTTACTTTGCATGCTCAGACGCTTCAGGATTTCGACCTCAAGAACTCAAGCATTAGAAGGGTGCTTCCCAAAACTGAGATGATTCGCATGCTGGATCACGCAGGGGATTTAATCCGCAGCGCGTAACGTTTCTCCAAAAGTGTTGGGCCATTTAAGGCGCTGGGTTTAGATATTCAGTAGTTCCTCGCGGGCCTTCTGAAGCGCATCTAATTCATCTTGACTGCCCGGTAGAGGGCTGAGCTCCTGCAAACGCAGGAATACCGTGGGTTCTGCAGCGGGCACTTTCTCGCTTAACCTTTCCAAATTGGGTTCGTTTAGAGCTTCTTGCAAGGGCTTTGCCACGCAGGATATCGATATTCGCTCATCGCTGTGCCGTGATCGGCGATTGCGACGCTGAAATTAGCTGTAGACGCGCGGGAAAGTTAACCCCGCCCGTTATAACGAAAAGGCTAAAACACCAAATCTGCAACAAAGTTGCTCCCGTGTCTCTCGTATCGGTTCTGCCCAGGGCAAGAATGTGCCGCCTATGGCTACTGTTGCCGGGCTAACCCTCGTAGGTGGTGAGCCTAGCACGAGGAACAGTACCTAGCCGAGAGGCGTTCCATTCAAACCCAACTGGCGTGTGTGCGTATCGGAATGAGACAGGCGGCGACTGATTGAGACGGTGCGGGCCCGGAATGAGACAGTAGAACACGACTTTATTAAGCGCGCGGGGCCGCGGTACAGGCGAAGAAATTGCGTATCTTGCGATAGAAAAGAAACTTACGGGAAATTTCCAGCGCGGAGGGCGAAAGGCGAAGAGGAAAACCTTTTCGGAACCCGAAGTGCAAGAGATGGAAATGTAAGCCAAAAATCGTCACCGAATGACGCAGCGGGACGATGTGTTCAGAGAGATAGCAGACTCTAAGCGTCAAGCGAACAACTCGAAAAATCTTATTTGGTGATGTGGGCGGGGCAACCAGTTTTGTTTGTAAGGAGCTAAGAAGATGGCACTAAAATTGGCAGCTCGGGCAGGCGAAATAACACTTGACAAGAAATGGCACCCTATGGACAATCACTCGCGCGCCGTCCCTGCCTTCCCCCTGTCAAAAGAGTCCTCCCCTTCGCATCGCCGGAATAGTCTGCGAGGAGAACCGGTGGCGGAAAAAGAAAGTACAGCAACCAGTATGGATCTCGATCGAGAAGTAATTCGTTGTCAGGTATGTGGTTTGGTTCAATACCGTACACGGACGGACAACTGCCGTCGGTGTTTGCGCATGCTGCCACCCAAGGTGTCATTTGTTATACCGACACCGTCACCTCAAGACCTGCCGGGCGATGACCGGCAACTGTTCGAGAACTGGCCCAACCGCGAGACGGTGGAAAACATCGGCCAGCGGATTCGACAGTTGCGCGAGTCTCGCAGCATGACGCAGAGCCAACTACAAGCGCGTTCGCGAGTTTCGCGATCGTATCTGTCTCGAATTGAGAGCGGACAGATGACGCCCAGCCTCGGCACGCTGGAGAAGATCGCCGAAGCACTGGGAGTTGGACTGAACCGCTTCTTCGTGCCGGAAACAAACGGCGAAACAGTGCTCGAGGATCCATTCATTCAGGGACTTCGACCGTACTTGCGTCAACTCGATTGGACACAGTGGCAAGGCATTTTGAAGAGGTTGCAGGCGATCAGCGAGCACGTAAGCACCAATCACAGCGTGCGTCCCCTAGCCCCGCAACCCATGGATCGGCTCCCTCACAATATGCCCCGGCGGCAACAGCAGATTGGCCACTCCGCCGCAGGACTGCACCGCTAACCCGCGAACGCGCGGCACAATGAAATTGAAGAACAAATGGCTCGGAAGGTTCGCCACGGGGCGGCCTGCCGGGCCGTTGTTCGTATAAGGCGACGATCATCCCGATCTTCCTTGATTCGAATTTTCTTTCCGCATTTGTCAATTGTTTGTAAACAACGTTGGTTGAAGTGGCGCTTTCGTGGTGCAACGATGTCATTCGGGAACTTTTTCCAAGATTTTACGGAAGCTTACAACGAGGCGTCTCTTTCTGCCCAGATCCAAGGTAGCGGAGCCTTCAGGACTGAGTACCAGAATCATTTTTTTGTCAGGAAGAGCGCGACTTTCGGTTGGACGGCGGGTTGAATTCGCCGCATAGGTTTCGCGCAGGTGTCACGGATTCCGCTCAACTTCTGAATATGAGCGGATCTTAGCGAGATTGATTTGTTTCGTCTTGCACAACTAAAATAATGTTCCGGGAATCAAAAATTAGGATTTCGTCTTAATGTAAATCGTGGCAAATACCAATGGGAGGAACCAATGAGTAGAAAGTTGCAAGGCCTGGGGCTCGCAGTCCTGCTGGCCTTGGCGTTGAACGCAGGAGCGGCCCACGCGCAGGCGGCCGCGGAGACGACTACGAAGTCTGCTATTCCGCTGAGATATGATATCAGCAAGGAAGTGACGCTGAACGCCACGGTTGAGAGCTTGCCATCGAAATCGGCTCTTACACAATCCGGACCGAAGACAGGTTTCACTTTGCAAACGACTGCTGGGCTTGTGGAGGGGGCGCTGACACCATTTGTTCGCAACGGCAGTGGCGCAATATCCATCACCGTAGGCGAGCACATTCAGGTGACCGGGGTGATGATGACGATGAAGAGTAGCAAACAAGTTTTTGTGATTCGCACAATTCAAGTGGGTGGCCGCAGCTACGCAATCCGAAATGACCGCGGATTTCCTCTGGAACATCCGGGGCAGAATACCTCCGCGACGACTGAGTCGAAGGGAGGGCAGCTATGAACCGCAAAGTTCTCTGGATGTTTCTGCTGACACTGGGCGTGACTTATGTCAGCGGTTGTGGGAGCGGTTCCGTTATAGCAGTGAGCATCAGCCAAACGCCCCCTGGAATATTGGCGCCGAGCGCGACGGCTCAAATCACAGCTACGATAACCGGAACGGGGGAAGGGGTTACGTGGAGTTGCTCTCCCGGCAATTCAGCCAGCACGTGCGGCTCGTTTAATCCATCGACTACCACGACCGGCGTTGCGACAACGTACACAGCTCCGCCGACAGCAGTAGGAAATGTGAGTATCACTGCTACGTCGTTGAAGAATGCTGCGGCGTCCGCGACTGTGAATGTGACCATCACAACGTCAGCCGGGCTGGCAGGTAATTACTCTTTTTACTTAAGCGGCTGGGATGGCAGCACATCAAATGTCTATTCCCTTGCTGGATCGGTGACAGTTGCGGCCGATGGCAGCCTCACTGGCGAGCAGGATTTCAACGATGGTAGCGGGCTGACTTCTCCGGAACCGGGCGGCGACATGATTACGGCGGGAAACTTATCGTTCGATCCGACCACGGGTTTGGGAACTCTGAATCTGAATACAAACAATACGCACTTGGGAGTTAATGGCACGGAAACTTTGTCACTAAATTTCGTGAATAGTAATCACGCGCTCATTATTGAAGCCGATGGGTTCGCGACATCCAGCGGCAGCTTCGATCTGCAGACGTTGCCGAGCACGCCGGACGGCGGATATTCGTTTACGCTGTCAGGTGCGGGAAACACCGGAAATACGACGTTCTATGGGGGCGTATTCAGCTTGTCGGGAACCAGCTTAACGAGCGGAATATTCGACGAAAATCATGCCGGAAGCATAGCTCTCAATCACTCCTTCACCGGAACACTGTCGTCGGCAGATTCATTCGGCCGCGGTAAGCTGACCGGCACTGGGATCGCCGGAACGATTGTCTATTACATCGTTGGACCAGAAGCGCTACGGCTGATCGACGTAGATTCAGCTGGCACGTTGGTAGGTTCAGCGTACGGACAAGGGAATGGAAATTTCACCATCGGTTCGCAGAATTCGGTATTCAGCGTACAGAGTAACCTGGCAGGAGTTGTTTATTCAGCGATTGGCGAGATTTTTCCGGCGGGTGCTAACTTTACCGGAGTTGCGGATGTGAACGAAGTTGGCATAGGTTCCGGAGACGCGGTGCCCATCTCGGGTACTTTCACCGTGGGCGCCAACGGGTATGGAAGCTTGGCAATTACGTCTGGGAATTTTGGAGACGTGACTACTTTCGGACTCTATGCGATCGATCCAAATCTCAATATCAACGATCCGAATAACTCAACCGGAGGAGGAGGAGCCCTAGTGGTTGACCTAGATAACAACGTGGCCGGCTCTGGTGTAATGGTCCCTCAAACCGACAACTCGACGGCTAGCTTTACCGGCAATTATGGAGTCGGGTTTCAAGACCTCACGGTGAACGGGGAATTCGATTTCGTGGGCAATGCGACGGCCAGCGGAGCTAATTTTTCGGGTACTGGAACTCTGAGCGATTGGGCAGGTATTCTTGGGGTGGCGGAGGTCAACCCCGGGACTACCTTCACTAGCACAATCGCGCCAGATTTGAACAACCAAGGCCGTTATCTGTTGAGTTCGTTTAGTATGATCGTGGGTGACGGAGCGGCCGATATCCCTTACGACGGGGCCGTCATTTACCAGGCCAGCGGGCAACAGTTGTTCTGGATGGAAAACGGATCCGATGGATTTAATACGTTGATTGGTGGAAGCGCTTTTTCTGGTCCGATCGAACAGCAGACGAGACCGTTGATACCGGCTGCTAAGCCGGCAGCCAATAAGACTCAGAAGCCGTAATTGTCACAGAGGCGGCACAGTTGGAGCAATCCGGCTGTGCCGCCGTTCTTTTTTGGGCTTAGTGCTCGCCACGCTTCTCGGTAAATAAAAAAAAATGCAATTTCATCGCTAGAAGATGCGGGATTGAAGCTCGGCGCTACGACTGCAGTCCTACTACTGTTGGGGCTGCGGGTTTGCGCGGGCTTCGGCCATGATTTTTTCTATTTCATCCGGGTTGCGAGGAAGCTTTGCGGTGAGGAGTTGGTTGCTGCCGGCGGTGACTAGGACATCGTCTTCGATGCGCACGCCGATCTTTTCTTCGGGGATGTAGATACCGGGCTCGTCGGTGATGACCATGTTGGGCTGCAGCGGGCTGGTACGGTCGTTGGCGTCGTGGACGTTGAGGCCGAGGTGATGGCCGACTCCGTGAAAGAAATAGCGGCCGAGTGTATTGCCGTGCAGGTCGTGGCCGTGAGTATTGATGTAATCGTAGGCGGCTTGCTGAACGCTCTTAGGGCCTCCATAGAGCATGGCGCCGGGTTTTATTGCGGCGAGCGCGGCGTTCTGCGCGCCTAAAACGATTTCGTAAATTTCGCGCTGGCGAGCGGTGAATTTGCCGTTCGCAGGGATCGTGCGAGTGATATCCGCAGCGTAGCCGCCGTACTCGCCACCTACGTCAATGACAACCAGGTCGCCATCTTTGATTTCGTTCTTTAAGTCGTCGTAGTGCAAGACCGTGGAATATAGACCGGCGCCGACAATGGGCGCGTAGGCTTCACGCGAGCAGCCTTCCATTTCGTGGACTTCCTTCATGCGGGCTGCAATCTGATATTCGTAGAGTCCGGGTCGCATCATTCTCATGGCGGCGAGCTGCGCGTCAACGGAGGCATCGACGGCTTTTTGAATCAAGGCGATTTCGCCGGGAGATTTTATCTGGCGGAGTCCGGCCATGGCGGGCGCGATGTCGTCAATGGTGGATTGCGGCAAGGTGCTGCGAACCCAAGCACTCCAAATGGTGAGGTGCGGGTAGCCGTTTTCCTCCTTGGCAGGAAGCTCGGTGTAGAAAGTGGAATACGTTTTCGCGAGATTCACCAGGTCGTCGTGAAGGCTGGCGAAAGGCTCGACGGCTTGGAATCCGGTTTTTGCCGCGGCGTCGGGATCATCCGGACCCATCCGGGGTCCTCCCCATTTTTCGTCGTTGGGATTGCGCGGAGGAAGATAAAGAATCTCGTGCGGGGCGGTGGAGGATTTGGCGTCGGGCGAGTCAGGGATTAGAAGGAGTGCGGCGTCGGGTTCGCTATGACCGGTGAGGTAGTAGAAGTTTTCTTCCTGGAAGAAGACGGCGACTTCGCCGGTGTCCTGGCGGCTGGTGTAGCCGAAAATCACCACGGGGCCGTTGATCATGGAACGAAGCTTGGCGCGGCGCTCTTGGTAATCCGCGTTCGGCTGGCGGAATCGTGCTTGGATGAACACTGAAGCGCAAGCAAGAATGAGAAACAAGAGGCCGAAACGCCGGGCGATTTTGCGAAGAGTCATCGGTTTTTGATCGCTCCATTTGTCGGGAGTTGGTCAAAACTTTCTGTAATCGCGTCTTTGAAGTTTTTGGCGATTTGAGCAAGTCTCTGCCGTTTCTTTTCTGTATGTTACATGGCGTTCTAATTCCGGAATTTGGCGATTTAGTTTCGAGAGTTTGCAGCTGGATGAAGACCCCGTGCTGAGAGAAAGTTCCGAACCACGAAAGCCCCAGAGGTACACCTTTGCCGCATTTTGTTGAAGGGCGCGATGTCTCTCTATTTGAATAACGCGGAACGGTAGCACGGCGTTTTGCCAAATTCAAGGAGTCGTGTGCTGTGGACGCGGTAATACTTCGGCGCACTTTTCCCGCTTTGGGAAACGAGTTGAACCAGCGGATCGCGTCAAGCTGCGGTGGGGCCGGCTGGATTCGCAGACGGTGACAAGGGTTTGAGCGGCACAGGAGGGCTGTAGACGTGCCAGAAATCACCATGCGCATGCGCGCTGGCAAATTCGACGGCGACTCGCCTACGACCGCGGGGTTGCGGATCGACATATACTACGCGGCATTCGCGCTCTTCTTCGGTGAAGCTATTGACGATGAGAATCTTTTGGCCGAGTTTTACGCGGCGCTTCATGTCGATTAGCCCGCCGTATAAGCTCACTGCCATGGTGGCGGTAACATCGCGGAAGGGATGGTTTCGAGGGGTACGTCCGTAAACTTTGACGGGAATCGTATAGGGGAAGCGCTTGCAGCGACGGCGCTCTACCATCGGAACCTCCTCAGTAATGCAAGAACTGGCGCTGATTTAAGGTTAACGGCGGTCTGCAATGGAGGGCAATAGTACTTCGTTGCTTAAGAGATACGGCCTACTTCCTCCGACTTGGTAACCGTAATTGCCGATAAGTTTTCGCGGAATATGGAGCGACATCTAGACCGGACTTTCGAACACCCCAACGGATCAATCCGAAATGGATTTTCTAGGCGTAAGCGACGGCGAGCACAAAACGAATTCCGCGAGCGTTCGACTGAGGACTAAGTGCCAGTGAGGCGATACCAGGCCAGACCGGTTTTTGCTCCGAGCCAGCGGAAAGGCTCGTTGGGGATGTAATCGAGGCTCGCATTCAAGAATGGAAACGGCTTCCACGCTTGTTCGCGACCTGCTTCGAGATCGGCGATGATCCTGCCGAACACAGAGGTGAGATTCACGCCATGTCCGCTATAGCCCAGGCCGTAGAAGATGTTGTTATATTTTCCGGTGCGCCCCACGGAGGGCGCCTCGTTGAGGGACCAATCAACTATTCCGCTCCACATCGCTTCGAATTCGACGCCCTCGAGAGCTGGGTAAAGGCGGACAAGCTCGCGTTGCAAGTACCCATAATGGCGGGCAGACTCATTGGGGTCACCGACTCCATTGTTGAAGAAGTAGCTGGGGCTTCCGCCGCCGATGTGGATACGATTGTCTCGCGTAAAGCCAAGATATATGACCTCGGTGCGGCTGTCGTTGAACGGCGCTCGCCTTGGCCATCCGATCTGGGCAACTTGCTGATCGCTTAATGGCGGCGTCATGGCGACGTATTCATGAACCGGGACAATTGAGTTTCGGAAATAGCCGAGTCTTGAGGTGAAGGCATTGGTCGCAAGGACCAGGGATTTCGCCTTCACGCTGACCCCGTTCATGGTATGCACCAGATTCTGTGGACCTTCCTCGATGTGCGTCACCACTGTATTTTCGTAAATTTCTGCACCCGCGGACTGCGCGGCTGCTTTCCAAACCTGCACGAGCTTCATGGGATGGATATGTCCGCCGTTGGGGTCAAAGAATGCTCCTTCATAGAGACCAGTTCCTATTGCGCTTGCAACTTCTTGCTTGTTCCAGAACTCAACCGGCATCCCCGCGGACCTTGCCGCCTGCACATATAACTGCGCATCCCGAACATCGTCGGACGTGTTGAGGACCTGCAAAGCGCCGTTGGTTTCCAACTCGCAATCAATTCCGGTGATGGCGCTGAGCTTCGACAATGTCTGGATGTTCCGGGCGGTCAAGTCATAGATACGTTTGTCGACCGCGGGATCGGGACCGAGTTGCATGTAACGGTCATCGGTGAGGTTCAGGACCATGGCGCCATTTCGTCCCGAGGCGCCATTACCGCAGCCTTTGGCTTCGAGGAGGACGACGCGTTTTTGCGGGGACAGTGTGCGCATGAAATAAGCAGAGGAAAGTCCAGTGAAGCCGCCGCCGAGCACTACGACATCGGCAGTGAGGTCTTCGGCGAGCGGCGGGTTTTGAGGAGGCTGACTTTTGGCCCAGTAACTTTGGTTGGGTTCGAACACGATTGGCTCGGGCCAGATTTTAGGGGACAGTTCGTTTAAGCCAGCGGCCCCGAGGACCACGCCGCTTCCAGCGAGGGCGGCCTTTTTTAGAAAGCTGCGGCGGCTAGGGCGTTCTTGCATTTGCAAACTTCAGAGTTCGAACTAAAAGCCGGGGGCGCCGCTGGAAGCGGGGCGGACCTCGCCGGATTCGACGGTGAAGCGCAGGCGCTCGAGGTAGGTTTGAGCGAGAGACATGATTCCGGTGTAGAGGTAGCCCCAAACGAAAAGGAAGAGGAAGGGGACGGTGGCGTAATTTTCATTTTGGAGGGCGTAAACCACCGCGAGCAAAAAGTAAATTCCGAGGGCTACTTCTGCGAAAGGCATCAAGCCGGCGCTTTTGCGGTAGGTCTTTTTGGCCCAGTCGCCGTTGTTGCTTCCGGTTGCGGTGGCTTCGACGCGGTATTTCGGGGTGCGCACGAATTCAGATTTCACGTTGAAGATGGCTTCGAGAACTCCCCAGGCATTGCGAACGGAGAGCCCGATGCCCAAGGCCATTACAAAAGGAAGATAGAGAAAGGTGCGCTGCCAAGTCTTGGGGTAGATCGCGCGCTCGGCGGCCAGATAAAAGGACGATATCGAACAGGTGGAGGCCAGGAACAACGGAAGGTCAATCACCAGAACCTGGAACCAGCCTTGGTAAAAACGGACGATCATTGCTGGAAGCAAGATGATGGACATGACGACCATGAGCGGATAGCTAATGTTGGCGGTGAGATGGAAAAAAGCTTCGGCTTTGACGGCGGCGGACTCTTTTGAACGCAGCACGCGTGGAAGGATTTTTTTCGCCGTTTGCATCAAGCCTTTGGCCCAGCGAGCTTGTTGCGATTTGAACGCATTCATCTCGACGGGCAGCTCGGAGGGGCATTCAATATTCGGCAAATAGAGGAAATGCCAGCCGCGCAGTTGGGCGCGATAGGAAAGATCGGTGTCTTCGGTGAGAGTGTCGTGCTGCCAGCCGCCAGCGTCGTCGATAGAGTTGCGGCGCCAGATGCCTGCGGTGCCGTTGAAATTGAAGAAAAGCCCGCTGCGGGCGCGCGCGGAATGTTCGATGACGAAATGCCCGTCGAGCAGGATGGCTTCGACCTCCGTGAGCGCGGAATAATTGCGGTTGATGTAACTCCAGCGCGTTTGCACCATGGCGAGCTTTTCGTCTGTGAAGTAAGGCACGGTGCGGCGCAGAAAATCGCCGGGCGGAATAAAATCGGCGTCGAAGATGGCGATGAATTCACCCGAAGCGGACTTCAGACCTTCTTGTAAAGCACCCGCTTTGTAGCCTTCGCGATTGTCGCGATGGATGTAAGAAATGGGCAAGCCGAGAGCGTGAAAGCGATCTACGCAGTCGCGAGCGATTTGCTGTGTCTGGTCGGTGGAATCGTCGAGGACCTGAATCTGCAGAAGGTCGCGCGGGTAATCAAACTGCGAAACGGCTTCGACCAGGCGGTCGATGACGTAGCGTTCGTTGTAAATCGGAAGCTGAACGGTGACTTTGGGCCAAACTGTAATTTCGGGGGGCGGGCCAGGGACATTTTTGCGGTTTTTGTAATAGTTGTAAACCAAGGCGTAGCGATGAATGCCGTAGGCGGCCAGGATAATCATCACGAAAAAATACGGGAGCATGATGGCGAGGTCGAAAGAATTCAGTTGATAGATGCCGCGAAAGGGATTGGCGGTGGGGTCCATGTTACGGCGCCAAAAATCGTAGAGGGGGTTACCGCGGGCGAGCCAAGTGGCGGTGGAGAAAAGCCAATTATGAAGCGCCATCACGATTGCTGAGTTCCTTGAAAAGTCGCGCCCAATAGGCGCTTTAAGCTATTGATTAGCCTGCGATTGCTGGGGAGTCGCGGGTCTCGGAAACGATTATACGGGGGCATAACGGGCTGTCAATGAAGATGGTTTGCCGGCTTTGTAGGCCACCTAACGGACGCCTATGCAGAGCGAAAAGGTGGCGATCAAGAGGCTATTTTGTGTTGGCGTAATAGCCGGGGCCGACGCGGAGGTGATGGTGCCAGGCCAGCGGGAAGGCCCAGAATACGACCGATCCGAGGACGGCTTGACCGACGGCGAGAGGAATGATGTTGCGGATGCGTCCGAACATGAAGGCCATGGCGGTGCCGGCGATGAAGGTCAACGGAACCAGGACCGGGTTGGGCCAATGGCATGCGGCGAAAATCAAGCCGGTTAGTGAGGCGGCGAGCCATTCGTTGCGCACGAGCGAGAGCATGCGGTTGTGAACCAGGGAATTTAGAGCTACTTGTTGGAGCAGGCAGAAGGCGAAGTAGGTCCACAGGCGATGCCAGGAAATTAGATTGGGCGGGAGGTGCGGCCGCGCGCCGAGCACGAGACCGATGATGACCAGGCCCACTAGCATTAGGGAGTAAACGATCGCGGCTTGCTTGGTGGCGGGCCACAGATTGTCGGCGCGCCAGCCCAGCGTCTTTGCCGTGTCGCGATGAATTAGAAAGCTGGCGACAATCCAGAGGATGAAGATCATCCAGGTCCATCGGGCGGTGAATTGCAATTTCCAGATGAACCAAAAGATGAAAGCGGGGAAGAGCGTTACGTCTGCGATGGAGAACCAGCGCTGGATCCGCGAAATCATTTTCTTTTTTTGATGCTGGATTTGGGCGGTGCGTCGGTACTACTTAGCTTTTTCTGCCAAACAAATGCGGCCGGGCCGAATGTCTGCTGCCTTTGGCCTGAGCAACTAGTGTAGCGAGGCGCTCGCGCGCCTGGACGTGCATGGGATTAAATTCGAGAAGCTGGGAATAGACTTCGCTGGCGCGTTCGGGAAGCTGCATTTCCTGGAGCAATTCAGCGAACTGAACGTAGATTTGCTCGCGCCAAGGGTCCAACTTGATGGCGGCTTGGAAATGTTCGATAGCCTCTTCGTGGTATTGAGGAATTGTAGAGAGGCTGCACGCTAATGTGGCGTGGTAAAGCGCGTTGTCCGGCGACAACTGAATACACTTGCGCAACCAGACCACGGAGCCGACGAAATTTTTTGCGCGTAAGCATTCGTTGGCGCGCTTCAGCCATTCCTGGATGGATTCTTCGGCCGTTGTTTTTTCCCGGTGCATGCTGAAACCGCCGCGAGCAGCCAGGCGTTTATCGTAGGCGGTGCGTTTTTCTTCGTTCTCAAGAGTTCTGTAAGCTTCGGTGATGATGACCATGAGGTCTCTGACCGGCGCGTCCAAAGAGCGGTTACCCATGTGGGCGTCGGGATGAAATTTGCGGGCAAGCGCGTGGTAACTCTTCTTAACCTGGCGGAGGGGAGATTCGGAGGTGACTCCCAACAGTTGATAGTAAGTTCCTTTACCGGTGAGTTCTATAAGCCGGCGGAGATCGCGTTCGAAGCGGCGCTGGGCGGCTTCTTCGCTTCGGAGCGAGAGGGCGAGATAGGAAGGAGCGGAGTACACAGAGTGTGTGCTCGTGGGCTTCGCGCTCGCTGCGCGTGGAATGGCTTCATCAACGATGGGAGAAAGCTCCTGCAGAGATAAATACTTATTGAGCTTCGCGCGATCTTCGGGGCGCATTTGAACAAACTGTATGCCCATACCTTTATTGGGTTGCAGGCTGCGCACGATGGCGCGCGCACGGACTTGTCCCGTGGGCAAATCAAAAATCAGTTCGATACTGGAGCCTTCGGAGGGCGGATTTGCGGTGTGTAAGAAAAGGCCTCCGAGGCCCATAACTTCCGCAAGCGATGTGCAGGTTTGTTTGGCGGACTTCCAGCCGACCCACATGCCTTTGGGCGCGCGGACGCGAGGATATTTTCTGGGTATTTTGGGTTCGGGCGACATGCGTCAGGACCTGCTTACTGCCATAAGGAAATTTTATTCGGTGAGAGGGGTGGAACCGTTAATTTTCAGCGTGGGTACGCTTCAATTAGTAACCTAACAAAAGTAGTACGCTCGAAGAGTGCGGCCAAACTATATCTTTTGGATGGCCCCGACGAATCGGTCGAGCGGAATCCGCTTACAAGAATTGTGGCGCATCGGTTTCTGCCGGACATACATTGACCGGTTGTAAACGCCCGCCTACAATGCGTGCAGGTGAGGGGGAGAGCTGCTAATGGATGGCTATAGGGATCGGTTGTCGCTCGTGATGCTGATGGTACTTGGGATCGCGCTTATCGCAGCGCCTGTGTTTTTGAACGCTAAGGTAGCCATCATGAATACTGGCGATTCCGCGGCGTTGGAACAACGGCATGCGGACGATCCGGTATTGGCCAAGGCGTACCGCTTCGAGCGCGGGGGCTGGATCTACGTTCATTTGGAAGGCGCGCCGCACGATCTGGGCTATCAGCACGGGTATCTTTTGGCGCCGGAGATTTCAGATGCGTTCGCGGCGGTGAGTTCGGAGATGACTTATACGTCGAAGCGCAACTGGGATTTCTTCCGGCGCGCTGCGCACACGATGATGTGGCCGAAGATTGATGTGGACTACCAGTCAGAGCTGGCGGGAATCGTCGATGGTTTGCGCGCGCGGGGATACACCAAACTGGATCAAGACGACATTGTGGCCATGAATGGATTTATGGAGTTGGCAGATTATTACGTGCCGTGGTTGGACAAGCAGACGGCCACCGCTGCGCCGACGTCAAAACCGGCGGAGGAACACTGCAGCGCGTTTGTGGCGACAGGAAGTTATACGAAAAACCACCAGATCGTGATGGCGCACAATAACTGGACGAGTTACAACTACGGCGCGCGCTGGAACATTATTTTCGACATCGTTCCGCAACGGGGCTACAGCATGTTGATGGACGGATTTCCAGGAGTGATAGCGAGCGACGACGATTTCGGGGTGAACTCAGACGGGTTGATGATCACCGAAACGACTATTACCGATTTCCATGGCTGGGACCCGAACGGAAAGCCGGAATTTGTACGAGCTCGGAAAGCCATGCAGTATGCAGGGTCGATCGACGAGTACGTGAAGATCATGCTGGATGGAAACAACGGCGGCTACGCGAATGATTGGTTGCTGGCGGACCGCAAGACGGGGGAGATTGCGCGTTTTGAGCTGGGGCTGTTGCACAACAGAGTGTGGCGGACGAAGGACGGCTATTACGTGGGATCAAATTTTGCAAGCGATCCGGCGGTGCTGAAGGACGAAACAACATTTGATCCGAACAACATGAAAACCCAGGATGGCCGTCACGCCCATCACAATATACATCCCCGCACGATCTTTGGCCTTCTGCGCGTTATCCACCAGCCGCAGAACTAATGCAAGATACAACAATAACACCACACAGACCCCGATAAATCCTTGCTCCTCGGCCAGCGCCGCCAGAATGAAGTCTGAATACCGCACCGGCACGAAGCCCAACTGGTTCTGGCTTCCCTTTCCAAATCCTTTGCCCCAAAACCCCCCGGAGCCTACCGCAATCTCCGACTGCAAAACCTGATACCCCGCGCTGCGCGGATTTTCTTCAGGATGAAGGAATGTCTCAATCCTCTGCTGCTGGTACGGCTTCAAGTGCTTTCTCATGTTCCACGCGAGCGGAATCATTAGCGCGATTAAGACGAAACCGATAGCTAGATGTTTCCATTCGATGCCGGCGAGAAATGCGCCGACCACCGCGACGGGCACCAGCACCATCGCTGTACCAAGATCCGGCTGCATTAAGATTAGGCCTACCGGAACAATCGTGAGAACAGCTACTTTAGCCAAATCCGGGAGCGTCAGGCGGTCGGTGCGCACTTCGCTGAAAAACCGGGCCAACACTATAATTATAATCAACTTCATCAACTCTGACACCTGGAAATTGGGCCCGCCTCCCAGTGAGACCCAGCGTTTGGCGCCAAAATGCGACTGGCCAATCGCAAGGACGATGAGCAAAGTGCCCAAGCCGATCATATACAACACAGGGGCTTGGTCCATCAGCGTGTGGTAATCGATCCTGGAAATAATAAACATGCCCGCGACGCCCAGGCCCAGCCACATTAATTGTTTCCATTGCATACCGGCCATGGCGCTGGCGTGCGTGGAAGAATAAATTTCCAAGACACCCAGAGTAGTGATTGCGGCAACAATGGCGAGCAAAACCCAATCAAAATCTTGTGTGCGTGGCCGATCCTTCATTAGTGTTGTACTCCGACGGTGGCAACAAGAGGCTCGGTCGAATTTGGTCCTGCCGGTGAATCCGTCGTAGCCTGCTGTTGCGAGCGAGCGGTTTTCTTATCGTAATAGGCTTTCACGATGTCGCGCACAACGGGGCCGGCCGCTTCGCCACCGTGTTCCATGGTGTCTTGTACGATTGCCGCGATAACAATTTCCGGATTGCGGCGCGGTGCGAAGCCGACAAACCAACCGTCCATCTTTTTGTTACCCAGGCGATTTGCAGCATCGTAACTCATCAATTGCGCGGTGCCGGACTTTCCGCACAAATCAATATTTGCCAACCGAAGATGATAGCCGGTGCCGCCGCCCTCATTCACTACACCGTAAAGTCCCTGCGTAACTTGTTCCACGGTATTCTCGGAAAGAACGAAATGATCGACTTTCGGATTCGGAAAGCTTTTCAACAAGTGCGGCTGGACGAGAGTTCCGCCACTGGCGACGGCAGCGGCCATGCGCGCCAGTTGAATCGGCGTGACGGTGACGGCGCCTTGGCCTACTGAAACAGAAATCGTTTCGCCGGCATACCACTTGTGGTGATAGACGCGCTCGACCCATTCTTCGGAAGGTACGAGTCCAGGTTCTTCTCCTGGCAAATCGATCCCTGTGCGACGACCGAACCCGAGTCCAGACGCGTAGAACGAAATCTTGTCGATTCCGAGCTGTTTGCCGACGTTGTAGAAGAAGACATCGCAAGAATCCACGATCGCGGCGTGAAGTCCCACAGTTCCGTGTCCCTGAGGTCGCCAGCAGTGAAACGTGCGTCCATAAAAAACGGCGGAACCCGGGCAGTAAGCAGTGAAATTTTCCGGAACAGCTTTTGATTCGAGCATGGCGGTGGCCATAACAATTTTGAATACTGAGCCCGGAGCCAGTTGCGCCTGAATGGCTCGGTTTAGAAGCGGTGTTTGCTTATTGCTGTTAAGCGCTTGCCACTCTTCTTTGGGAACTCTTACGGAAAAATCGTTGGGATCGAATGTGGGACGGCTGACCATAGCGAGCACTTCGCCCGTGCGCGCGTCCATCGCGACCACAGCGCCTTCTTTGCCCTGCATGTCCGTTTCTGCAATAGCTTGCAGATCGTAATCGATGGTGAGCTGAACCGGCCGGCCGGGAATTGCCTCCACGTTGTCGAGCGTGCGCATCACTTTGCCTACGCTGTTGACGACTACGCGACGCATTCCATCGGTGCCTTCGAGCTGATCGTTGTATTCCCTTTCGAGGCCGGCTTTGCCGACAAGATCGCCGGGCCGGTAGTGACCGTCACTCTGATCCATGTCCTGCACGGAAACTTCGCCGACATAACCGATGGCGCTGGCGAGCATGGAATCGTGCGGATACCTGCGGCGCTGAACCATCATGAGTTCAAGGACAGGAATATCGGCGCGGTGCGATTCTACGAAAGCAATATCCGCCTGTGTAGCAGCGGGCTTGATAATGACCGGCATAAATTTGGGCTCGGATTTCGCGGCATCGAGCGCCTGCCGCAGATCACCGTGATCGATTCCGAGACCTTCCTCAATTTGCGAAAGACTTTTCTCCAGCGACTTCGGGTCGTCGCGCATGAGCAAAATGCTAAAAGAAGGATAGCTGTCAACGAGCACGCGACCTTCGCGATCAATCATGGGACCGCGCGGGGCGATGATAGGAATCGAGCGAACGCGGTTGCGTTCAGCAAGGTCGGCAAAGTGCCCGGACTGCACGACCTGAAGTTTCCAGAAGCCGACCATGAGCAGGACAACGATGGTCACGAAAACATAAGAGACCAGCGCAAGGCGGCCCTGCGGGATTTTCTGGTCGTTAACTCTCCACGACGGCAATTGAACTCCTGCGTGACGGGGCGTACTAGTCCCTGCTGCCCCGCGGAAATCGAGCCTCTACGAATCTCGAAGTATCAATGAAATTATCACCTTGCGCGGGAAAGCTGCAAGCGGCGTATGTCTAGTACGTTACCTGGACTTGTCCGTTTTGGTAATTTCCTATTCGCATACATATGGCAGACTGACGCTTATCTATGCCTGACGCTTCACTAGTTGGTATTCCTGTTAAGCCTACCCGGGCCCAACCTGTGCCGGGGCCGGCTGCTTTCAAAGTCCTCTATGACGGACAGTGTGAGATTTGTCAGGCTTGTGTTTCGTGGCTGAAAACTCTCGGCGACGGGACGCAAACGATCTGTCTGCCCATTAGCGAAGAAGTTCTATTTTCCCTGAATTCTCGCCTCAGGATGGATGATTGCCTGCGGCAGTTGCAGGTAGTGACTCCCGAAGGTGAAATCCTAATTGGCTGGGACGCGGTCGCGCTTTTGGCCCAATCATTCCCTGCTACTTGGCTGATTGGAGCATTGGGACAACGTTTTCCTTTTCGAAATATAGGTCGGTGGCTCTACGAATTTGTTGCTACCAATAGATATTCACTCAGCAAGTGTCGTGGCGGCGCGTGCAGTATCTCAAAACCAGAAGTAATGCGGGTCGACGCGTTTTACTTCTCACACTCTGACTGGCCCCAAGGCAAGCCGTTCGCCGTGGGGCACATCCTTCTCATCTCTCTGTTTTCAGTGCTAGCAGCAAGCTACTTGGGATTGTTCACCTGGCATTTGTTGCAAAGATCTCAAGGATGACCCACCCGTGGTGAATATTATTTACCTGTTGCTTTCCCAAAGGAAGTCTGGCATCCTTCCTGTTGGAAACCCAAATGGCCAATAAACAAAAAACGGAAGTTCTCCAAGGCACTCTGGCGTTGATGGTCCTGAAGACTCTCGATGTTCTGGGTTCGCTGCATGGCTACGGAATCGCGCGACGCATTGAGCAAATCAGCGGAGATATCCTCTCCGTGAATCAAGGTACCCTCTATCCCGTGCTTTTGAAGCTGGAGCAGGAAGGCGCCATCGAATCCGAGTGGGGCGCCTCAGAAAACAATCGCCGGGCGCGCTTCTATCGGCTTACAAAAGAAGGACGCAAGCAGTTGCAGTTGGAGACCGAGGATTGGGAACAAACGGCGGCTATCATCGGCCGGTTTTTTGAAGCCAAAGCGGAGGATTTATCATGAAATCCCTTAGGCGGTTTTTCTCACGGCTGGCCAGCCTTGTGACAAGGCGGGCACAGGACCAACGATTGCGAGAAGAGATCGACGAGCACATCGCTCTGCAGACTGCCGAAAATATTCGCGCCGGTTTATCATCCGTTGAGGCACGGCGCCAAGCCCTGCTGAAATTTGGCGCCGTCGAGGCCATCAAACAAGACTATCGGGCTCGCCGCGGTTTGCCGTTCGTGGAAAATGTAGTGCAAGATGTGCGCTTCGCTCTCCGCAGTTTGCGCCACACGCCCGGACTTACCGCCTTCGTGGTGATGACGCTCGCGCTGGGGATTGGAATGACCTCGGCGACGTTCAGCATGGTGGATGCGCTGATTTTCAGGCCCTACCCCGTGCCGCATCCAAGCAACATTGTCACTCTGGTGAGCACCACGCACGATACCCCCTTCGACGATTTTTCCTATCGCGAATATCTGGACATTCGCGACAAAACGAAAAGTTATGACGGCGTGGTGGCCAACGCAGATATGGAAGCGGTCGGCTTCAGCGCCGAACCCGGCACAACTCCGCGCATCAAGGGCGGCATGATGGTTTCCGGTAACTATTTCCACGTGCTCGGTGTGGAACCGCGGCTTGGGCGCGGATTTCGTGAGGACGAAGATCAGGTTCCCGGGCGAGATGCCGTAGTGGTGCTCGGGCCGGATTTCTGGCGGCACGAATTCGCGAGTGATCCGTCCATCCTCGGTAAAACGATTCTCCTGAACGGTACGAAGTTCACCGTGATTGGCGTGGCCCCGGACAGTTTCCCGGGGATGCTGACGTTCGGTCATCCCGATTTCTACATGCCGTTAGCCATGGCGCACGTCTTTTCCACCAACATCCAGAAGAATTTTTTCGAGGACCGCGACGACCGCGAGCTCACAGTAAAGGCACGTCTGAAACCGGACGCCACGCTGCCGCAGGCACGCAATGAACTCGCCGTGATCGCAAGAAATTTCGAAGACGAGTATCCGCAACTTACCCGCGGCCGTGGCGCGGCGGTGTTCACCCAATTCCAAACGCGCACTATAGAAGACGACAATTGGAAATTCGGCGTGATCTTTTTGATCCTTGCGCTGGCGGTCCTGCTGGTGGCTTGCACTAACGTTGCGGGACTTCTTCTCAGTCGTGCCCGCGCGCGAGCGCGCGAAATCGCCATACGTTTGGCGCTCGGCGCCGGGCGTCTTCGGCTCATCCGCCTGCTGCTGACCGAAAGCATGATTCTGGCGACGTTGGGTGGATTGGCCGGGATCGCTATCGGGTACGCTGTCGTAGAGTGGTTTCACTCGAAAGACAGTATCGTTTTTGCGACCGAGCTGCCGATGGAAGTGCCGTTCCACATGGACAAGCGCGTGCTCCTTGCATGCGTCGCGTTGTCCGTCTTGAGCGCGCTGCTTTGCGGCTTGGCGCCGGCGCTTCAAAGCACGCGTGTGGATCTGGTGAACGCTCTCAAGTCCGCCGACGTGGACGTCCCCGGACGCAAGCGCCTGTGGGGCCGCAATATGCTAGTTGTCGCGCAGGTTTCCATGTCCCTGATGCTGCTCACCGCGTCTTTCCTGATGGCCCGCGGCTTCC
>JABDEK010000078.1 GCA_013287135.1 Acidobacteriota bacterium
GCGAGGATGGTGATGGGATTTGGCACCGCGCCGCCAAACACTCCGGAATGCAAATCCTGCGCAGGCCCGGTGAGTTCGATCTGATAGTAGTTTAGTCCGCGCAAACCATAGGTGATCGACGGCACACCTTTACCCAGCATGGAAGTATCAGAAACTACCAAAGCGTCGGCTTTCAGGCGTTCGCGATTCTTCTGCACGAAATCCCACAGGCTTACGCTTCCGACTTCTTCTTCCCCTTCGATCATTACTTTCACGTTTACTGGAAGCTTTCCGGTCGTGTTTTTGAGCGCTTCCAGAGCTTTCAAATGAATGTGAACCTGGCCCTTATCGTCAGCGGTGCCACGACCGAAGAGCTTTCCATCGCGGACGGCGGGTTCGAAGGCCGGACTGGTCCACAAATCCAAAGGTTCCGCGGGTTGCACGTCATAATGTCCATAAAAGAGGATGGTGGGCTTTCCAGGCGCGTGCAGGGATTCTCCGTACACTAACGGATGCATCTTGGTCTGCGCGATTTCAATATTTTCCAAGCCGGCGGCGCGCAATTTCTCTGCTACCCACTGCGCCGCGCGCTCGATGTCGGGCTTATGTTCGCTTTTGGTACTTACACTGGGGATCCGAAGAAATTCCTTCAGCTCCGTCAGATTCTGCTCGCGACGCGAGTCGATGTAATCGATCAATTTCATTCATGCTCCTGACGCCGCGAACCGCTGCTCACCGTACTTAGCTGCATTTTAGGGTACGGACTCGTCATTCTATCGGAGAACCTTCCTATATTTCAGCAAGCTTTTTAGCGTGACTGCGTTATTGGGCACTCTATATAGCGAGCGTGGTTGACTCTGAGTCGTCCAGCATGCACGATATCAGACACAAGTGAATGGCCAAACCAGCGCGCAACGCCGAAGTTCACGCGTTTTCACACGTATACCCGTGCGCGCAATGGGAAAGAGCGTTCGAGGCCGAAAATTCCGAGAGAACAGCCAAACGATTGTGATCAATGCCCATGGAGGGTTGCTCTACCTACAGGAAGAAATTGCGCTGGGCGCGGATCTCGTATTGATCAATCCCGTTACGGAGGAAGAGCAAGAGTGCCGCGTGGTATATCTCGGAGATACATCTGAAAAAGGCACGCGCGTGGGCATTGAGTTTCTGTCACCCAGCCCGCATTTTTGGGGAGTTGATTTCACACCGCAAGATTGGCCGTCGGGACCGTCTTCCCATCCTGTCCACTGAGTTCTTCCAACAAGCAAGTGTTATACGAAGCCAGAAATTATTTCACTACGAAACAGATGCTAGACTGTTGTTAGTTTGAAGGCGCCGGCGTTTCATATATCGACAAATCTAGGTCTTTCCATTTCCCGTCGATAATCTCTTTGCGAATCTGGGCCGCAGTTTTTCCCTTCTGCGTTTCCGTATAAGCGAGAACCGCTTCTTTCTGACATAGCGAGCAAACCGATGCGTGCCGGTCGGTGTAACAGCTCAGCAAGCTGGTATGTCCCATTTCCTTGTCACAACGGCAATAGCAGGGCTGTTGGTAAAGCACGTTCTTAACTTTTGCCGCCAGCGCATAAACATTCTTAGTTTGCTGATCCGGGAACTGAGAAGGGTCGAGCGTTTCGGGCAATGGCTCTTTTGAACGATTGGCGTGATAGGCGGGCACATCAGACGCCTGGCTTTTTTCCTGAGTGGGCTGCTGGGCGGAAGGTCGTGAAGCGTCTTGGGCATGCAGCAGGCCAAAACCGAATCCGGCCATCGTAAAAACAAATATCACCGCGACCGAGCTTGATTTTCGCATCGCCGACCTCCAACTATGATTACAACCCGAGGCTTGCAGGAACCGCATAAATCGTATCATAGGAAGGGCTTTCACTAATTGCCGAGTGCCGATGATCGCTTGGTAGGTTGGGACCAAGCCAGCGCGCCGAGGGCCAAAATCACGGGATAACAGACGATCACGTAGCGGGGCTCGACAGTCTGTAACTGTGTTAGAAAAACCGTACGAATCAAGACCAGAGCTACGAGAAATGCAACCAGGGGTTGCTTGCGGAAACGCCAGGCTCCGATCGCCGCGAGGACGAGATACATAAAGTTTAAAATCCCGAATCCGATTGTTGTGGCGAAGTCCGTTCTGTCGTTTCGCCACATTTCTTTCGGAGGCCATAGCTTTCCGGAGTATGGAAGCAACACTATGCGCGGGGTAAACCAAATCGCACACATTCTCTCGAGCGGAATTTCAACGTAGGCCCTAATTGGCCGCCGTGTTTTTCGCTCGTAGGCGAGCGTAGCGAATTCGTGATCGAGAAGAGGGGACATCTGTAAATCGCTGTTGTACTGATCAAGCAGCAGTTTCACACGTGCTCTTTCTAGGCTTGAATCGAATGCGGCTTTGGGCAAATCCTCCATGCGGATTGGTTCTTTTCCCAGCTTCCAAGTCACGAGATAAGCATCTTTGAAGCGCACCATCCAGGTGCCGGTCCAGGAATAAAAGCCGCGAGGTATGAAATCGCCATACGTTTGCGCGTAACGCGGAGCGAGAAATTCGATGCGGCCCAATGTTCTGGCATTGCGTGCCGCCCAGGGAAGCAAAGGGAGAATTAAGCCGACTGACATCCAAGACACGGCTAAGAACAATTTTGTCCAGTTGGCGCGCTGGCGCCAGCAAACCGCGAGTATCGGCCCGGCCGCCAACAAGAAAAGAGGAGTTTCCGGACGCACCAAGGTTCCCACGCCGACGATTATTCCGGTCACGAGCCAAGAAGCTGCTTGCGAATACAGGTCCCGGCGGTCAGCCGGCTTACTTGGAGAACTTGTAGACGCTCGGCTAAAGGCCGTCAAGAAAAGTAATACTGCCAGAGTTGTGAGAAAGGTTGCGAGGACTTCGGTAAGAAGTGCGGCACAGTAATTTGCTGTGAACGGACAAAGTGCGGCCATCCACAAAGCTATGGTGCATACGCGAATCTTACTGGCAGCGGGCGCAATCAACCCCGCGATCACAGCAGTCAAAACGCATGTCAACAAATCGATGAATGCCTGGAAAAACATGACCGCTTTACTGGAACGTCCGAATACCGCGTACAACCCGGATAGAAATACGGGATATCCGGGCATGCGCATATCGACCGGGGTTAATTGGCCGCGAACAAAGAGTCCGTAAACCTTATGATCGAGCAAATTCCGCGCAAGTTCGTCGTAGAACTTCGTGTCGCCGGAATAGAAGGGAAAATGGATGACGAAAAACAATCGTAGGGCGAAACCTAACGACAACGCAGCCACAAGATGTTTGTAAGATAAGTGACGAAGAATTTCTAAAGCATCAATCCTAGAGTGGATGGGCGCACTAGTATTCCGAAATGTAGAGGTAGTTCCGGCAGACATCGATTTCCGGTGCAGTACGTTTGAAAAAGAAGTGCGGTACTCTTACCGCTACTTGTTAGGCCAAATTCAACTTACACGAAACTACAGGAAGGTGTACAGCGGCGGTTTCGGTGATTACCGGTTTTTGTTATTATCTACCAAGAAGATAATGACTTGTGGAGAGGTTATTTAAGGACTCGCCGCGAAATAACAGACGTTACCGGAGGACTTATGGAATCTCGAAAAGGTGCTTCTTGGATGGGCAATAATTCGATGAAATTTATGTTGGCCTCCTTGTTTCTGTTAGTGCTGGGCGGTTTGGCATGGGCCAGCTCCGATCCCTGGAAGGCCAAGCCCTATCAACAGTGGGATGCGAACGACATCAAGAGAATCTTTGCGGAATCACCTTGGTGCAAAACCGTAGAGATTGACGCCACATGGAAAGGCGGTGGGTCGAAGTACGAAATGTCGGACGATGGCGGAATGGCACTGAAGACAGGCCAGGGCAGCGCGGGAGCTGGGGACGCCCCAGCGGGTAAGGCTATTTTTGTGGTGCGGTGGGTATCAGCGCGAACGATCCGCGAAGCCGGAGTAAGAAGCTCCGTTCTGGAAGGTCAGATGAAGTCGGAAGATGCGGAAAAAGAATTGGCGAAGGTTCCCGACGTATACCAGATTTTCGTGGGCGGCCGCGATTTGACGCCATTTGCTTCGGCAGATGAGAAGACATTGCAAGCCTCGGCGTTTCTGTCGGGGAAAAAGACAAAACAAAAGATCGCTCCTGTGAAGGCGCAGATTTTGCACAGCCCAGACGGCAAAATGACCGGAGTCGTGTTTGTTTTTCCGAAGAAGACCGACAGTGGAGAACCTAATATCGGAACTGACGAAAAAAGCGTCGAGTTCACGTGCACCATATCAAAGGCAAGAATCTTGACCACCTTTGAATTACCTAAGATGGAAGATTCGCAAGGACGAGATCTGTAAACTCTCCGAGGCCGGAGGCCAACTGATTCGCTCCGGCTTAACTTAACGGGATTGCTACTTGGGTCTACTTTATAGCTCGATCCAGTCGGAAGATATAGTTGCTCCGGATAAACTCAATGGTGCCCGGAGGGGGTGGGTGAGTGGTTGAAACCGACGGTCTTGAAAAATTAAATCGCCGTTTCACTATCTAACACAAAATCCAACTAAATCCCTTTGCCAGTCGTCAGATAGCTTGGATTCTTGCTTTTTGGACTAACGTCGTTTTTGCTTGTTTTGCGCCATTTTTAGTGACAATTTCGTGACAGTCGCCGATTTTCGGTCCCTCGCGCACCTGATTGCCACAGACTCAGATTTGGATACTGCTCGAACTCTTGTCAACATCCTCGAAAAGGTCCTTGACCGCGGCTTCGCTGAATTCCAAAGACTGTTCGGGTCGAGTTGAGAAGTCCAGAAGGTGTGCCGTAAACCCGCAGAGGGGTTTTTGCATGGCCTAGTCGACCATTCCAGAAGAGGTTCCTTACTTGCTCCGCTGAAGTTCGAAACGAAACCCTGATGCGCTCGCTCAGGTCGATTTGTGCTCATGAGAAGCGAATCGCATGGACTTAAGTCTTACGGCGCGAATAGAAGCCATAAAGACTTAGGCCGAGCCCGCCCAAGAACAGCAAGGGTGTCAAATACACGGTCACCACAGGCTGGATGGGGAAAGGAAGTTCCATCGCGCTGTAGCCACCGGCGAAGTAATGGATGAGCGTAGCCAGAAGCATGCACAGCAATCCATAGCGAATTTTTCTCCAGCCGACATCGGAGCGTTGAGGGGCAGCCGTGCGGATCTTCGGAATTGTCTCGTGACAATGCGGACACTCGGCCCGAAAGTCGGACACAAGCTTTCCGCAGTAGGGGCATTGGCGAGTAGTCACGGAATCGCCTCCGCTGACGCCTCTTGCGATTATCGTAGGTTTCCGAAGCGGGGTTGTCAAATTCCCGAGAGCCAGTTATGCGATTATCCAGGAGTTGGCGCGCCGCTTCTAAGAGTGCCCCCGCATTCGTCCAAGCCTCCCATGGAGCAGCGACAACCCCGGGGCGCCACTTGACAATCAATGAGGCGCAAGAGCAGGATGACCACGAAGAGCGACAGGGGTCACTCCGATGTTACTTAACATTCCGATTCTTACTTGGGTATTCGTGGGTATTCTGCTTGCTGTTGTCTACGTCATGATGTCCTTTCGCCGCGTCGGTCCGGCGGAAGTTGGTCTCGTCCTGAAACGCGTTTCGACACGCAAACTGTCGGGCGACAACGTGATTGCTTTCCAGGGCGAAGCTGGTTACCAGGCTGATCTGCTGCTGCCGGGAATGCGTTGGAAGCCCTGGCTGCTTTATGAAGTCGAAAAGTTTCCTTGGGTTCAGATTCCTGCGGGAGAAATCGGTGTGGTCATCGCGCAAGTCGGCGCGTCGTTGCCGATTGGTGCAAAGTCGGCGGTTTATAAGAAGTCTTTTGGAAATTTCGCGGACCTTCGCTCGTTCGTCACCAGCGGCGGACAAAAGGGAGTACAGCGACCTGTTTTTCCTCCTGGGACGCTTGCGCCTATTCATCCCGTTGGCTTCCTCGTGGTGACCAAAAGCCAGGCGTACGGTCTCCCGATCTCTCCCGAGTTGCGCTCACGATCGGGAAACGGAGGTAGACTCACTCCCGAGGCATTCGGCCTGAGGCCTGAGCAGCTCGAGCTGGTACGCATTGAGCCAACTCCTTGCGGCAAAGACGGCGCGCTAATGGACTTGGTAGGAATTGTGACCACCTACGAAGGCGATCCGCTCCCTTCGGGAGACATTGCCAGCCGTCTGGGCGGCTTCTCGGACATCGACAAGATGGAGAAGGACAAAGCCACCGACGGCGACGTAATTGAAGTGCTGCTCGGCAATAAGAATAATTTGCACAACAACTATCAGGACTATCAGGCATTCCTGGACAATGGCGGGCGCATTGGGCTGCAGCACGACCCGCTTCTCTACGGTGCTTACGCCCTCAATCCTTTTCTCGTGGCCGTCGAGCGGGTGTGGATGTTGGTGGTACAACAGGGACAGGTTGCAGTTATCAAAGCGTACGTAGGCCTTCCGACGCAGGATATGTCTGGCTCGGATTTCAAATTTGGCTCCCTTGTCCGTCCCGGCCACCGCGGCATTTGGGAGGAGGCTCTGCGCACGGGAAAATACCCTTTGAATCCGCGATGCTATCAAGCCGAAATTGTGCCGACCTCGATCCTGACACTGAATTGGGCCGACGCCGTTTCTCAGGCTCACAATCTCGACGCGCAGCTTTCGCAAATCGTCGCGAAGAGCAATGAAGGTTTTATTTTCCACATTGATTTGCAAGTGCAGATCCACGTTCCTGACACGAATGCGCCTCGAGTGATTTCCATGGTGGGGACGATGATGAACTTGGTCAACGAAGTTCTGCAGGCGGCTGTGGGCAATCATTTCCGCGACAAGCTCCAGAGCATGCCCGCGATTCGATTCATCGAAACCCGGCAACAAGTGCAGGAAGAGGCATTCAAACACATCAAGGAGCAGCTCGACCAATACTGCGTGGAGACCCGAGGAGTTTACATCCAAGACGTTATCCTTCCCGACGACTTGGTCAAGGTCCTTACGGAACGAGAAATAGCGAACCAGGAGATCGAGACCTATAAGAAGCAGCGCTCCGCTCAAGAAGAGCGCATCGCTATGGAGAACTCCAAGGGCACGGCGGAGATGCAGGCCGATCTCGCCAAATCGAAGGTCGGCGTAGACATCAAAACAAATAATGCGAATGCCCGCACGGAAGAAGCTCGAGGCGAGGCCGAATTTATTCGGCAGACGGGCACCGCGCGCGGAGCCGAGGTCGAAGCAGTGGGTCTGGCGCGCGCCCGCGGGTACGAAGCACAGGTACGCGCACTCGGATCGAATGCGACCGCGCTAGTGAACGTCATTGCCGCACTCTCGGAGGGCACGTCGAAATTTGTTCCGGATATTCTAGTTACCAGCGGCTCGAATGGCGGTGGTGCTCTCGACGGTTTGGCAGCCACCGCGATGCGTTATCTCGCTGGAAATGGCGGCAATGGAGCTGCCGCTGGCAAGCCTCCTGAGCCCAAGGGCGGTCCGCTGCCGAGTGGCCCTAGCACAAAGTCAGGCAAGGATTAGGGCTGTCACTAAATCGAGCCACAAGTTACAATGTTTCAAGGGCTTAATTCGGAGGGGTAGGAAAGTGGTTGACTCCGGCGGTCTTGAAAACCGTTAGGCCTGAAAGGGTCTCGTGGGTTCGAATCCCACCCCCTCCGCCAGCCAGTCTGTCGCTCACTGCGTTCCACTAATTCCGGCGTAACCTCTCACTTTTGCGGCCTAATCGCCGACATTTAAGGTACGCCCACTGGATTTTGTTGGCCTCAATTCTCTAAAGTACAGAAAGGCCGCAGTATTTCTCCCGATCCAATGTAAGAGTGCACTTTCATAGAATGAAAGAAAACGACCGGTTGCAATGGGACTCTCTTCAAGGAATCGCCCCCGAATTCATCCTTCGACTGGCACAACGATCCCATCCCTCAATATGTTCTCACCTTGGCCGGTGTCCTCGAATTTACGACCGTCGGCGGCGAGACATTCACGATCCATCCCGGTGATGTCCTGCTGGCGGTGGACCACACCGGCTCAGGGCATAAGTGGCGCTTGATCAATGGCGAACCGTGGAAGCGGGCTTACGTGGTCTTCAAGCAAAGCGCGGAGACGCATTTCGTGCCGGACTCCGCAGCAGCAGCCGGCAACTAGATGCATCATCGCGACGGCAGCTCGGAAGGAATCTCCGGCGTTTGATAGACGCCGGCTTGGGGACTGGAGAATCTCGAAGGGTCCGTCGAAAGCTGTTCGCGATGTATCGGTTCGAGCATCAATATAAGTAATTCCAAGGAGCGAGAAATGACAAAATATTTCCCAACATTCGGGTTCCGCAAGTTAGGCCTAGCGATTTTTGCAGCAGCTATATTGACGCTGGTTTCGTCGTTTTTGTTGCCGAGTCACTTCCGTGCGGCGGCTCAAGACAAGGCCGCGTCAGGAGATAAGGTTGCTGTGCTGGCACAGGTGGCGTTACCTGGATCTGCGGTACGGCAGATTTTTATGGAAGAAGAGAAGGGCAGGCAATATCTTCTCCTGCAACAGAACGTACATTTTACCGTGGTGGATGTTACCGACCCGAAAAACCCAAAAATCGTCGACCGGGTGGCGTCACAGGGTAAATTGACTGACGTAGGCGCAGGTCTCGCCATCTCCGTTCAATCCGACCAGTCCGGAGGCAATGTTCCAACCCAGACCGTCAGGCTGGTGGATTTGAGCGATCCGAAGCATCCGCATACGGTCAAGACCATCAACGGCGTCACCAGCGTATATTCCGACAATGGCCGCAAGTTGATCTTCGTAACCAATAGTGACGGGTTGTGGATCATCAAGCATTACGAAACTTTCCGGTTGCCATATTGCACTTCGGAATCGGAAGAGAATTCCGTCGCCCAGTGCCAGTAAAACATTGGCTGTAGTCTCGCGAATGCCGTGGGGCTCCGCCACTCACTCGGTCATACGACGATTGGACTCAGCTGATTGAGGGTCCAGATGATTCACTGTATCGAGACGACGACAGGCCCCGTGCCATCGGCCGGAGCCTCTGCTCGCTGGGATGAAGGGGACGTTGTAGCGCGGGCGAAGAAGCACTCCGAGACCGCATTCGAACAACTGGTCGAACACTACGAGCGGAGAGCCTTCCGCCTGGCTTGGAAGATCACCTGCAACCATGAGGACGCCGAAGACGTGGTGCAAAACGCATTCGCAAAGGTGTTCCAAAATCTACCTGAATTTCGAGGAGACTCACGCTTTTACACTTGGCTCGTGCGCATTACGATCAACGAAGCGTTGATGAAGATTCGACGGCGCCACTCCAACGAAGTCTCGATCGACGAGTCGAAGAAAGCTGATGATACCTCGGTCCCAATTGTGATCATGGACCAAGCGGCGAACCCGGAGCAGCGGTACTCGCAGTATGAGGCGAACGCGACCTACCGTAACCACGGGAGCCATGCAGAAGCGATCGAGATTGTTTTCGACCCTCGGAAACTAAGTTACCGGAAGCTTTTGGAGTTTTTCTTCCAGATTCATGACCCGACCACGATGAACCAGCAGGGGAACGACAGAGGACTGAGCTATCGTTCGGCCATCTTTTACACGAGCGACCAAGAAAAACGGATCACGAACGAGACCATCGCGGACGTCAACGCGTCAGGGCTTTGGCCCGGCAGGGTGGTGACGGAAGTAGTCCCCGCCGGAGCCTTTTGGGAGGCCGAGCCGGAGCATCAGGAGTACCTGGAGAAATTTCCGAACGGCTATACGTGTCATTTCATTCGTCCTGGTTGGAAACTTCCGAGCCGAGCGGCGTCGACTCGAACAAGCTAGGTAAAACACACCATCACCAGTAATCGTTCCACCATCGGCTGGTGCAGCGCGACATGACCGGCGTCACTTGAGCGGGACGCCCATCACTATGTGCTTACCGATTGCGCCTCTCCAATCAAGATTCATTACTTCAGTTGGTATTTCTTCCGCTTTCAAATTTCGGCGGCGTGGACTATCGTGCCAGGCAGACCAAAGGCTTCCATCGAAGTGGAGGACCACAATGTTGAAACACATCACCCTAAGAGCAATAGCCATCGGTGCTGTGGCGGGCCTGTTGGTGATTGGCTTGTTTGCTTCTTCGAGATATCAGGCGGCGGAGTCCGGAAACGCTAGGAAGACCGAGACGCAATCACTCGGCGTGAAGCAGTTAACTGCTGAAGAGCTCAGCCGCCGAACGATAGAACGCCGGGCCGTCGACGCAGCGATTTGGGGTATGCCCATCGTTAATTTTGAAGTGATGCGGCAAGCATTCTTTCGCGACGCTAACGCAACATATGGCGACGTTATTTTCTGGTCCCGGCCAGCGAACTGGAAACTTCAGTGCCTGACGCCGAACACCTCGGTGCGTTATGTCTTCTCGTTCATCTACACGAGCCAAGCCGGTCCAGTGGTGCTGCGTCATTGATTAGTCGGCGACGGTCACAAATTCGCATAGAGTCTCATCACCGCTTCTACCGCGTCCGCCTCCCTGGATTAACTTCCTGAACCTACCTTGCAGTTTTATAACCGCGTGTAAGCACGTCCAGGATTACTTCTTTGGCGTGTCGTCCATATCCAGCATCGGCTTCAACTGGCCGCGATGGCACGTGGTGCAATTGACGCGGGGGTTGCGGTCCTTGATTCCATCGATCTTTCTCAAGTAATTAAAGATGACGTCGTGGTCCATGTTCACCATGTCCCTGGCAATCTGCTTGGCTGGTTTGTCGTCTTTTTCCCATTGGCCTGCAACGTGACAGTGGGCGCAACTTACGCCGAGAGCACGGCTGTAACCCATCTGCATAATCTTCAACAGATTCCCCGCGGGGACGCCAGTCAAGATCTTTATGTTCTTGAACATGGTTTCCGCTGGTTGGTCTTCCTTGCCGGCAATTTGCTTGGAAAGTGCCGCGACGCTGTCATCATTGAATTGCTTGATGGCTTCTGGGGTAGTGGGTTCGTTCTCGGAAACGGAAGATTTTTCCTGCGCGGCGTAGGTTATCCCGAAAGCGAGCAGTGATGCTAGAGAGGCGTTTAGTAGGGGTTTGAATGTCATGTTTGATTAGCTCCTTGTCTATTTCGTATGGCTTGGACGGTTAGTGCTGTCCTTCTGCGGGCTTCGCGATGGCTGCCTGCACGGCGGGAGGCAATGAGTTCATGCGCTTAACGTACGCGGCGACGCTCCATAGTTGGTCGTCTTTTGCGAAAACTCCGTTCGCGAACATCGCCGAACGTCGGATGCCGTGCTTCGCAATCCAGAAAATCTGCGCTTCGGTGTACTCCGTCCCGACGATGGGCAATTCGGGAATGGGCGGAAAGACCACAGGCCCTTTGCCGTTGAATGGTTTTCCGGAGGTGCCGTGGCAGCCGGAACAATCGTCCAAGTAGAATTTCCCACCGGCGATTAGAGTTTCGTCCGTGAGTTTCAATGGGTTTGGAAGCTCTTGGGCTTCCCGCCGGACTGAAGCATGGACTGACATGTTTACGATAGAGGCCTCCCACCGCGATGGAGGGATATCGGCGCGCACTTCGGGGATGCCAAGTCGCAAGTACGCGAAGGACCCCACAGCCAAGACACACATCGTAAGCAGTACGCCGAACAAGAAATTCTTCATGGCGTGATGTGTCTCCTATTCTCGATGGCATTCGCATCAAATGGATCGAGCTTTATAGACTTTTCTAAAAGGACGGCGGCTTGCTTGACATCTCCCAAGGCTTCGTATGCGTCGGCCAGATCGTCGAGTGCTTGCGGACTCTGCGGATATACTTCAGCGTACTTGGTGAATACTTGCAGCGACGCGTTGATCTTTCCGTGCCGGTAAAGTTTGCGACCTAGAACGTGATATTGCCATTCGCCGCGATTGTATTCATCGCCCGTCGCCGCCTGAATTGCTTCCAAGCGTGGCAGGGCCGCGGGGTCGTCCTTTTCAAACAGAGGCAGAAGCTCGGGGATGAACGACTTGCCTTTGCTTGCGCTGCCATTAATATTGTCCCAGTTGTAGATGCGGGCGGAAATTCGCAGCAAGATTTCAACCTCGTCGCTTATAAGCCGCCCCCAAAACTCCGGGCCGGGCATTCCGTAGTCAGAGCGCTTGAGCTTAAAGTGAGACTCAAAGCTAATGCGATCGTTGCCGAAGGGGTCGACGGCTTTCTTCTGCGCCCACTCGAAAGGCAATGCAATTTCGTGAGTGATGCCATGGAGCGTCAAATCTCCGATGGCCACCCAGCCGTCGCCGCGTTTTTCGATGCGTTTGCTCTGGAAACGAATCGCGGGGAATTTTGCCGCGTCGAAAAAATCGGTGCTGCAGAGATGTTCGTCGCGCTCTTTGACGCCCGTATCGATGCTAGCGACATGAATCAGGGCCGTCACGGTCGATTTCGTGAGGTCTGAGTCATCGTATGTAATGGCTGCATCGGTCTCAGCGAACCTGCCTTCCACATCGCTGAGTCCGGCAAGTTTCACGGTGAAGCGCACGAGCCCATGAGCATCGTCGTGGATATAGGTTGGTTTGGCGGTCGTTGAGAAGGCTAGAGCTGCGACGAACGCGGCGGCCGGGGCAAGCGCCTGCATTAGTGAGATATGCCGCCGCAAGGGTACGTTCGCTTTTCGCATTGCCGCATACGAGAATGGGGTAGGTTTCGTCAGATAAAAGCAGTTTGTGGTGCAATGCGCCGGCGAGGGGCGAGGAGGACACAGCGAGGGGTGGACAATATGCTGTTTTCGCGCGTTTAGAGGAACGGGCTGAGAGGTTCCTGCAATTTTTCGCGATAGTTGCGGCTGAGTGTGAGCTTGGTACCGTCGCGAAGCCGCACGGCATAGTCGCCGTGAAAGAGAGGAGAGAGTTCGAGGACGCGATCCAGATTCACAATCGTCGAGCGATGGATGCGGAGAAATTTCCGCGAATCGAGACGTTCCCCAATGGAAGCCATGGTTCCGCGCAACATATGTGAGTCGCGGCCCACGTGCAGACTAACGTAATTATCGGCAGCTTCGATCCAGTCGATTTCCTCGATACGCAAGAACAAGATTCGGCCTCCGGAGCGGACGACGAGGCGCTCGGGCTTGGGGCGCCGTTCCTGGAGACCCTCGAGCAGCGACGCGAGGCGTTCGTTCAGGCGGCGATCACGTCCTTTTGCGATTTCCATTTTTGCCCGGCACACAGCCTCCGCAAAGCGATCGCGGTCGAAAGATTTCAGAAGATAGTCGAGAGCATGAACCTGGAAAGCCTTCACGGCATATTTGTCATACGCGGTTACGAATATCACGACCGGCATTTCCGCGCCGGCGATTGATTCGAGAACCTCGAAGCCGTCCATCTCCGGCATTTGGACGTCGAGGAAAAGAAGATCGGGTTTCAGCTTGGCGATCGACGCGATGGCCCTTCGACCATCGGAAGACTCGCCCACGACTTCAATATCAGAATCGTCCGCGAGAAGGGCCCGGATGCGTTCACGACCGAGAGGCTCGTCGTCCACAATGATGGTGCGGATTTTTCCTGACGAGGTATTAGGCATCGCCATCCGCCGCGCTCGCCGGTTGGAAAGGGAAAGTGAGAGTCACGACGAACCCGCCGCCGGATCCATTTTTCATTTCAACGCACTGGCGATCTCCATAGAGTTTTTCGAGACGCGAGCGCGTGCTCGATAATCCCACGCCTTCGCGAGCCGGAGCGCTTAATCCGGTGGCGAGGCCTGCGCCGTTATCGCTAACTTGGAGAACCAGGAATTCGTTTTCACGTTGCGCGCGAATGACCACTCGTCCGGGCTGCGAGCGGGGTGCAATGCCGTGACGAATCGCGTTTTCAACCAGCGGTTGAAGGATCAGATAAGGCGTACGGGCGGCAAGTGTCTCCGGCGCGATATGCATCTCGACTGTGAGACGATCGGCATACCGGGTTTGTTCGATTTCGAGATACCGCTTCAGAAAATCAATCTCTTTTGCGAGCGGGACGTCTTGGACGCCGATTCCTTCGATCGTCAATCGCAGCAAATCGCTTAAACGGGCGACCATGCGGTCTGCGGCTTCGGGGTCGCGGTGCACGAGGGCCGAAATCGCATTCAAGGTGTTGAAAAGAAAATGAGGATGTAGCTGCATGCGGAGGGCCTGCAACTGCGCCTGCGCAAGCTGGACGGAAAGTTGCGCGGTGCGCAATTCGCCTTGGCGGTAACGCACGTAATAATCGTAGCCCCATGTGGCACCCACCAGAATCCAGTAGGTGACGATGCTCGAATGAAATGCGTACGCCAGCGAGATGGAACCGGGAATTCCGAGCACGTAATGGCGGCAAAGATTGTTGAGGCTCCAGTGCAGCAACGCGGCGGCAACGGATGCGACGAGATGAACCCCGAGGTTGCGCGCGCGGTGCTCGCGTTCGAGGGCCAATGTGCGAGAGAGCCAGATAATTCCGGGCGCGAGAAGCGCCCAGATGTACCAGTCGCTCAAAGCGAATTTCAGAATCACGCCCAGATGAGGGTCGGAGCCCGAGTATTTGTAGGCCAGGTAGGTCTGACTGGTAAAAAAGAGGCCAACGAGAGTCCACGCGACGAAGTAGGTGGGCCAGCGGAGCCAGCGATTTTCGAGCATCGCAGAAGTATTCCTGGCTACTAACCTAACATATCGGAATTGCGAAGGCGCGGACTTGCATTACCGAGGCCCATTCAATTACCAGAGGAAAGAGCGTAAGTCCAATCACAAGTTCGAGGTCGTAGGAGGGCAAGAGTTGTGATCGGGAAGAAGATATCCCATTACCGAGTGTTAGAAGTTCTCGGTGGTGGCGGTATGGGTTACCGGACAGTGTTTGACAGAGCCGACATTGTTATCGCGGTGCGCCGACGGAGCGCAGAGTCGGATCCTATCCGCGCCGAGCGCTAACCGTACTTGAGATCGGTGCTCTGTCCGACCTCGATAATATAACCGTCAGGATCGCGGATGTAGCAGCGAATCTCGCCGTACTTGGGTATTGGCTCCGTGATGAACTCCGCTCCTCGACTTTTCCACAATTTGTAGCACGCTTGAATATCCGCGACGCGGAAATTCATAAAGCTGTTGATGTGATTTGGGTCAGGGACGCTGAGCGTTACCGTCGGCTTATCCGGCGAAAGTTCTATGCGGTAGGTCTGCGGACCGAACCCGCGCTTATAGTCCGAGGCAGCTCCCGACGGATCACGATTATGCGGTTTCGACCCGCGAATATCAGAGTGATCAACCGTCGCAAAAACTACCTCGACCACGACTCGCGCTGCCTCCTAAGAGCGAGAAAAAAGAAGAAAACAGTTGCTCGTAGTTGACAGGTCATTCCATATCAGAACTTACTAACGGATGCGTCGCTGCTTTGCCCATTATGGGCACTTCAAGCGATTAAAAAAGGCCCAACGCAAAATACGCTGGGCCTTTCAAGAAGCCGCGTGTGCCGGATGCAACTACATAACGGACTCTTGTCACCGATTAGTTTTGCGGTTCCGCAGAGTCCGGCGCGGCTTCTTGCTGCGGCGTCTTGACCAACGCGCTGACTTCTGGGCGCATCATGAGGAACATCACGCGCCCGCCCGCCTCTTGAGCGAATGCGGCGCCATTCTTTTCAAAAGAGAGGCGAATACCCTCAATCTCGCGTTCAGCAGGTACTTTTCCCAAGGCGCAGTTCGCCTGCAGCACTGCGGTCTTTGATGTTCCCGACATCGGCAACAGGCGGATACGGAATACTGCGAGACCGCCTGTTGGCATGGGGCCAGAGGACATCGGCAAACCCTTAGGGCCGAGCTGTGAGGACCCGAATGCTCGTCGCCCATTCAGGAGCGCACCCGGCGCGATACCGTACGAATCAAAGCGCATGAGTTCACTCGCGATCCAGACCCCCGTCTCGAGCACGGTTCCACTGGAGGACTCGTAGGTATAAGTTCCGGATGCCGTGACCGACTTGCTTTGCGTGTTGAACGTGCCTGCGCCGCTCACTCTGGTGCGGGTTTTTCGTCGACAACTTTGAACAACTCCGGGCCCTGATCTAAAACTCGTGAAGGCGGCTGGTAGACAATACAGTTCACGCAAGATTTTCGGGGGACTCATCGTGGCCGCCAGTAGAGCGGAACTTAGCCGCATTCGTGCCTGATGAGCGAGAGACGTACTCGAGTGTTCCTACACAATCGGGGCTAATGTAAGATGGTCGCATAATGAGCTCGCAGAGGAGATTCAAGAACATGAACATTTTGAAACTTGAAGCTTGGTTCTCCAAGCCTCGATTCGCCAAGCAAATTCTCGTTTCTCTCCTGTCGTTAGCCCTGTTGTTCATGACTTGGCCTCAGAACTCATCAGCGTACCAAGACGCCCAAGCCCCGGTGCAACCCGCGCAGCCGCCTTACACGCAGCAGACTCCCGAGCAGTTACGGCAGTTGGTCGCTCCGATTGCGCTATATCCGGACTCGCTTGTGGCCCAAATCCTGGCGGCGTCCACGTTTCCCGCGCAAGTCGTCGAAGCCGACAGGTGGCTGCAAGCAAATCCTGACTTGAAGGACGAGGCTCTTGCTCAAGCCGTGAACCAACAACCCTGGGATCCAAGCGTCAAAGCGCTCACTGCACTTCCAACTGTCCTCGGAAATATGGACAAGAACCTCTCCTGGACGTCATCCCTCGGCGACGCCTACTACAACCAGCAAAAAGATTTGTTGGACGCCATCCAAGTGATGCGCCAGCGGGCGCAGCAAGCCGGCACTCTGAAGTCAACGCCACAGCAAAACGTGGAGACGCAGGATTCAACGATTGAAATCGAGCCTGCCAGTCCCGATGTCGTTTACGTCCCCGCATATAATCCGTGGTTGGTTTACGGATATCCGATCGTGGCGTGGCCCGGATGGTATCCGTATCCGGGAATTTGGTATGAGGGGCCATTCCCCTACTACGGAGTCGGTTTCGGAATTGGCTACTATGGAGGTTTTGGATGGGGCTGGGGTCATTGGGGATTTAATTGGCAGAACCGGTACGCAGTCTATAACCACGAAAGGTACTACTCCACGAGCAATACGTTTTACAACCGAAACAATTACTATCGGGCAGGTGGCGACCGTGGCGCAGCAACTAACGTGCAGAGCGGAGTGAGCAGCGACCGCAGTGGAAATGCCGAGGCCTCCCGCGGCGTTTACAACACTCCTGGCGCAACGACCAAGCCGTTCAGCGGAAACACCCAGGCGACGCGAGGATATGGTGAACCGCGCGCTGAGAGTGACGTCCACTCGGATGCCCTCAGCGGCTACGAGCATGGCGGAGAGGCCAGGAGTTATTCGTCACGCGGTAGCGCCAGCTTCGGCGGCGGAGGATCGCACGGCAGTTTCGGCGGCGGGGGAGGTCATGGTGGCGGGCACCACTAATCGAAATTTTGAGCCATCGCGCGAAACTTGTCGAATTTAGAAATGGAGGAAAGCCATATGCGGAGAAGGAAGCTGAGCTTCAAACATTATCGCTGGGGTGCGCTTATAAAATTTGCGATGGTGGTGCTCATGTCGACCGCGTACATTCCTGCCAGCACTGTCGCACAGGAAAAGGGCCAGAGAACATACCCGTCGGCGGAAGACGCGAGCAGCGCGTTTATCACCGCAATTCAGAGTAACGACGAAAATACCATGCTCATTGTTCTCGGACAAGACGCGAAGCAAATCGTCTCGTCGGGAGATCAAGTGGAGGACAAAGAACGCCGGGCCAATATCGTCATGAAATACGAGCAAATGCACCGCCTGGTGAGGGAACCGGACGGGACAACGACTTTATATATCGGCGCGGAGAATTGGCCCATGCCCATTCCGCTGGTGGTCAAGAGTAACCGCTGGTACTTCGACACCGATGCGGCGAAGAAAGAGATTTTGTACAGGCGAGTCGGCCGAAATGAAATATCAACGATTGGGGTTTGCCAGGAGCTGGTGAAGGCCGAGAAGCAGTACTACTCGACGGCGCATCAGTATGCCCAGAAAATCTTTAGTGATGCAGGGCAGCACAACGGTCTCTATTGGAAAGCCGTGGATGGAGAACCCCTGAGCCCCATTGGGCCGCTGGTGGCGTCGGCTGTCGCGGAGGGTTATGCGGCTGGGAGGGATGACGCTCCAACCCCTTACCGCGGTTATTTCTATCACATCCTGACGAGCCAGGGGAAAAATGCGCCAGGCGGCGCGAAGGATTATATCGCAAACGGCGAAATGAGCGGCGTCGCTTTCGTGGCCTATCCCGCGGAATATAGGTCGTCCGGCGTAATGACATTCATCGTTGGAGAGGACGGAGTCGTGTATCAGAAGGATCTCGGCAAGAAGACTGATGACTACGCCAAATCCATGCAGAAATACAATCCCGATTCCAGTTGGCGGAAGGCTGAAGATCAGCAGGAAAAAACTGCCAGCCGCTAGGACACCAAGTTCGGATTCAGCAATTACCTCTAAGAAACCGACTCCTTGTCCCTCGCCAAAACTCTGGCCGGTCGCAGAATCAGTAACTTACTACTGTGTCCGTCCACGATTCTGGTATAACTCCGTGCCATGTTCAATCTGCTCTTTCTCTTGTTCGGAGCGCTTGCTGGCGTGTTTCGTAGCCGTCGGCATCTCGTCCTGGAGAAGATTTTGGGATCTGAAAATTACGATGTGGCCGCTTCACTGAACATGCTGGGCGAACTGTACGGGACTGAGGGCAAGTATTCTGAGGCCGAGGAGGTGTTTCAACGTGCCCTGTCTATTCGAGAGAAGATTTTAGGGCCCGAGCACCTCGATGTGGCCCAGTCTCAAGAGGGCCTGGCGGAAGTGTACAGGGTCCAGGGCAAATATGCTCGTGCTGAGCCGCTGTATCGACATGCTCTAGCAGTCCGAGAAAAGGCCCTGGGACCGGAGCACGTGGATGTGGCCGAATCATTGAACGACTTGGCTTTGTTGTATGAGGCGCAAGGCAAATATGCGGAGGCTGAGTCGCTGTACGTGCGAGCCTTGGCGATCTTTGAGGGGGCGCTAGGACCGGAGCATCCCGACTTAGCGATAGTGTTGGGTAATCTGGCGGCCGTCTATTGGGAAGAGGGCAAATATGCTGATGCCGAAACTCTGGACCGGCGTGCCTTGTCCATCCGGGAAAAGGTCTTAGGGCCAGATCATCGCGATGTAGGTATAGCGCTGAATATTCTGGGACTGCTGTACTACGACGAAGGCAAGTATGGTGAGGCCGAACCCCTGCTTGAACGCGCTGTGGCGATCTTTCAAAAAACTTTTGGCGCTGAACACCTCTTCGTGGCGACCGCGCAACATAACCTCGCCCGGGTCTACTCGGGCGAAGGCAAGAATACGGAGGCTGAGTCGCTGTACCTGCGATCCTTGGCAACTGTTGAAAAGGCCCTAGGACCGGAGCATCCCACTGTGGCTATGTGCCTGAGCAACCTTGGTCGGCTATATATTAGTCAAGCTAGGTATACTGAAGCCGAGCCGTTGCTTCAGCGCGCCGTATCGATCTTCCAAAAGGCGCTGGGACCGGACCATCCATCTTTGGCCACCGCGGAACGCAACCTAGCCCGCGTCTACAGGGCCCAAGGCAAGTACGCTGATGCCGAGTCGTTGTATCAACGTGCGTTGGCAATCTTCGAAGCAACACTTGGATCGGACCACCCCTACGTTGCCCTTTCGTTGAAGGACCTTGCGGAGCTGGATTGGGTTGAAGGCAAGGATGAGGAAGCGGGGCAACGCTTCGATGGGAGTCTCCAGAATCTAGCCCTGCAGTTTCACCGATATTTTAGTTACATGAGCGAGAAAGAGCGGCTCGAATTTTTA
>JABDEK010000079.1:0-2576 GCA_013287135.1 Acidobacteriota bacterium
GCGGGGAAGGGCTGAGGATGCTGAAGGAGGAGTGCTCAGTGGTGTTTGGCGGCGATGAAGGCTTTCAGCCGATTGATGCTGATCGGGAGAAATCCGCGTTCGTGCAACCGACGTTGCTGGCGGCGAAAGACGGGCTCGGCGCAAGATTCGTGCATGATGTCGAGGTTTTTGGTCCGGCGGCTACGCTAGTGGCTTACGACAATTTGGAAAGTCTGATTTCCATGGTTCGGCGCGGACTCGGTTCGCTGGTGGCTTCGGTGTTTTCCAACGATGCGAAGTTCGTTCAGGACGTGGTATTGGGAATCGGTGATTTGCATGGCCGAATCATGGTGGTGGATTCTGCGGTGGGCGCGCAGCATACCGGCCACGGTAACGTGATGCCGAGTTGTTTGCATGGCGGGGCTGGACGAGCGGGCGGCGGGGAAGAGTTGGCGGGATTGCGAGCGCTGCTGCTATACCATCGGCGATTTGTGGTCCAGGGACCTGCTACGGTGATCGGTGAGTTAGCTGGATCGTCGGCGGACACCAGCGTTCTTTACACGTAAGGCCGCACAGTCCGAACTTTGCGATGACGAACGGCGACAACTCGAGGGAAGCGCGGATCCTCCTGGACCGGTTTGACGAGCTGATGGTCGCGCGAATGCCGGATTGGACGCGGAACAAGCTGCTGCGCACTGACGTGCGGCGGACTGTCAGGAATATTTGGGCGGATTCACGGATTGGTCCATGCCCATGCAGGTCTGCCCGCCCTTCGCAACGGTCACGCTGATGAGCCGCGGCTCCGGCGAGGCGAATGCTTCCTGGAGAGCTGGCTGGAGTTCTTCAGGCCGCTCGACGTGCGTCGCCGTCATGCCGTAACCCTGCGCGATCTTGACGATGTCGATTCCCGGTAGGTCCATACCGTGAACGTTGCGGCCTACCTGGGTGAAATCGCAAAACGATTTGAGTGCGGAGTAGTCCGAGTTAACCAGGACGATGAAAACCACTGGCGCCTGGTATTGCACTGCACTCCACAATGCCTGAATGGAATATTGGATCGAGCCGTCGCCTACGGGACAAACCACTCTGCGTTTGGGATTGCCGAGTTGCAGGCCGACGGCGGCGGGCAGAGCAAAACCCAAGACGCCATTCGGAACGGAATAGAACGAGCCGGGTTCGTCCAGGAAAAGATGCCGATCGAGATCGCCTTTGGAGGAGGGACACTCCTCGCAGACGATTGCATTCGGCGGAATCACCTGGTTCAGCACACTGAACAAATAGCCGGGCGTCATCGGATATTCGGGAGCGGGTTGCGCCGGCTCGGACCGCTTCGGACGAGCCGTGGCTTTTCGCGCTTCAGCGTGTTCGCGGAGATAGCGCGCGGCGTGAGCCAGATTGCCGACCAAGCTGGTTCCAGCAAGCGCCGCGGCAGCGTCGAGAGGAGAATTGGTCACTTGGAATAGTTTGGTCCCCGGCTTGATGGGATGACCGGGAACGTGCGCGTAATAGAGAAAAACTGGCGCGCCCAAGACGACTACCACGTCGTAAGCGGCAAGCTGGTCGGCGAGCGGCTGCTGACCCGGCAGCAAGCTGCCGCGAAACAGAGGATGGCGCCGCGGGAAGGCCCACCGAGGCGGGATGGGTTGTTGATAGACATCGGCGCTGAGATGTTCGGCGAGCGCTACGGTCTCGTTCCAACCCTGATCTTCTTCAATCTGAGAACCGGTGACGATTACAGGGTTACGACTGGAATTCAGCGCGCGGACGATCTCGTCTAGCGCGGCGGGATCCGGCGAGACGCTTTGACTTACGCGGCGGGCGGCGAGCGGCGCGCACTGGTGCGTCCAATCATCCATGGGGATGGACAAGAACACCGGCCCTCGCGGGGGCTGCATGGCGAGATAGTAGGCGCGCGCGATCGTTGCCGGCACATCCTCTGCGCGAAGCGGTTCGGACGCCCACTTGACGTAAGGCCGAACGGTTTCCACCGCGCGGCTAACGAGAAAAGGTTCCGCGAGCAATTGCCGGCGATCTTGTTGTCCGGTGGTGACGACGAGCGGGACATGACCGTGCCAGGCATCGACCAATGTCGAGAGTCCATTGCCCGAACTGGCGATGGAGTGCAAATTCGCGAAGGCAGCGCGTCCGGTTGCCAAGGCATAGCCGAGAGCCATGCCGGCTGCTGACCGTTCGTGAAGGCCGAGCACATATCGGAAGTCCGCAGGCATATCGCGGAGAAAAGGCAATTCGGTCGAGCCGGGATTGCCGAAGATGACGGTCATGCCCAGATCGCGCAGGAGGTGATAGGTAATTTCTCGCACCGTGCTCAAAGCAGGCTCCGATTCCGCCGGATTCCAGATACCGAACGCGAAAGTTATACCATCGATTGCGCGCATCCGTGTGGCATTGGGCCCGCACGCCTTGCACTGAAATCAGGTTGTCCGACGGGTTGTCTCCATCGCCGGAACCGTTGATTGGAGAGTTTGGCTACGCAAGCGCTTTGCCTTACTTGACTTCCGCCACCGTGTATTCGAAGGTGTCGCCCCCAAAAGGGAAAGACTCACAAAGATGCGGTAATATGCGCTCTCTCGTTGACA
>JABDEK010000079.1:2586-5139 GCA_013287135.1 Acidobacteriota bacterium
CGCTATAGTTGCAATCGCCTTCATGGCTTCGGCCCCTTGGCCAATTCGCGTGCCTTGATTTTGTGCATCGGCAGCTTGAAGATTTTGCGAACGGCCCCCAGAAAATCCAGGATGGCTGGAGTTTCCTCCCCTTTTCGCCAAACCATGTACACCTCGATTTTCGCTTCCGCTTCGTCCAAACGCACCGAAGAAAGCTCCACGCCGTAGACCGATCGATTTACAATCGCGCCCGCGCCCATGAAAATGCCTTTGCCGGAAGCGACCATGATGGCGCCCGCTTCTTCATGAGCTTCCACGTGGGTGACCGTAAGGTGTGGAGTAAAGCCTTGCCGGCTATACAAGCCCATGATTTTGTCGTACAGCCCGCTGGAAAATGTTCGATCGAACAGAATCAGGGGCTCGTTGGCGATGTCTTTCAGCTTCAGCACCCGACGCTTCGCCAAGCGATGACTTTTCGGAAGAACTACCACGAATTCTTCTTCGAAGAGCAGCTCGCAGTCCAGATTCATTTGATCTACTGGCGGGCGGAGGAATCCGACGTCGATAATCCCTTTCTGCAGCGCATCATTCTGCAGCGTGGAGAAAATGTCCTTGCACTCGATGTCAATCATCGGCAACCGCTTTCGATGATCCAGCACGACCTTGCTGACCGCTCCTCCCAGACCTGAAGCGATGCCGATCCGGACGATTCCCGATTCACCCTTTTGTGCGTGGCGGGCCGCCTCCGCCGCGTGCCCCGCCTGCACGATGAGCTTGCGGGCCTGCTCGAGAAACGCGCGCCCGGCCTTGGTTAACTCCACGCGATGCTTATCGCGCACCAGCAGGACGACGCCCAGATCCTCTTCCAGTTGGCGGATCTGCCGGCTGAGCGGAGGCTGCGCGATGTGCAATTGCTCCGCAGCTTTCCTGAAGTTGAGGTATTCCGCGACGGCTATGAAATATCGGACGTGACGCAATTCCACGGAACGGATTCTATACCTTGGGGACCTCGCGTGAATCTATTTTCGCGGCTCATATCGGCAGCTGGAAATCCAGATGCTTTTCGGGAGCCTAGGTTTTGGCGGGCGATTCCGATCGTTCGTCCGATGCTTCAAAGGAAGCGGCGTTTCCATTCGTTTGGCTCTGCAGCTCGCGCAGTTTGAAGCGCTGCAGTTTTCCGGTGGCGGTTTTCGGAATCTCGGTCAAGAACTCCACCCATCGCGGCCGCTTGTATCCGCCGATTCTTTGCGCCACCCATTCCTGCAACTCCATCGCGAGTTGCTCTCGCGGAACGAATTCGCTGTTCAGCACTACGTACGCTGCCGGTTTTGGGAGGCCAGCCCCGTCTTCCCGGCTGACCACCGCTGCTTCCCGCACCGCCGGATGCGCGATCAACGCGCTCTCCACCTCGGACGGACTTAGCCAGCGCCCGTTCACTTTGAACAGATCGTCCGAACGGCCGGCGTGCCAGAAATAACCTTCTTCATCCTGGTAGTATTTGTCGCCGGTACGAAACCACGGCCCGACGAAAACCTCTTTCGTTTTTTCATGCTGATTCCAATAGCCGGCACAGATGGAATCACCCTTGACCAGAAGATCGCCGATTTCATGAGGTCCCACGACGTTCCCGCTGTCGTCAACGATTTTGGCTTCATAGCCAGGAATGACCTTGCCACTGGAGCCGGGCTTTGCATCACCGGGGCGATTGGCGATCACCATCTGCAGACTCTCCGTGGAACCCAGCGAGTCTAGAATTTCCACGCCATAGCGCTGTTTGAAACGCTCGAAAAGCGGAGCGGGCAGGGCCTCTCCGGCCGAGACTGCGTGACGCACGCTGGACAGGTCGAATTCCTTGCCATCGTCGCGGCGGTGCCCCAGCAGCGCTGCGTAATTGGAAGGAACCGAGAAGAACAGTGTTGGCCGGTACCGCTCGATGTCCGCGAAAATACTTTCCGGGGTGGGACGCAGAGGAGACAGGATGGTTGTAGCGCCGCACGACAATGGGAAGTAACCGGCGTTGCCCAATCCATAGGCGAAAAACAAGCGCGCCACGCTGAAGCAGCGATCGCTCTCGTTCATTCCCAAAAAGGCCTTGGCATACAACTCCGAGCACACCACCATGTCGTGATGCAGATGCACGCAGCCCTTGGGCGGTCCGGTGCTGCCCGAGGAGTACAGCCAAAACGCCGGTTCGTCCTTGCTCGTCGTTTCGGCCGTCAAATCGGGAGAAGCTTGTTGCATCAAGTCGCGCAAACAAAGAGGGTGCTGGCGGGCATTTCCGACGACGATCACATCTGGCGAGTACCGCAAACTATCACGCGGAATAAGCTGCACCTGCGGCAGCGAGCTCTCGCTCACCAAAACCACGCGCGAACGGCAATCGTTCAACAGGTACTCGTATTCGTGGGGCTTGGCGAGCGTACTGACAGGCACGGCCACCGCCCCGATTTTCATCGCCCCGAAAAAACAGTACAGAAACTCCGGTTGGTCGGGCAGTAAAAGGAGCACTCGCTCCTCTCGCCGCACCCCCAACTGACGAAGTGCGTTCCCCACCCGATTAGTTCGTTCGAGGAG
>JABDEK010000079.1:5163-10796 GCA_013287135.1 Acidobacteriota bacterium
CTTGATAGCTGACCCGTTCGTCGCCGCATTCGATGGCGATTTTGTTTCCCCGCCCTTCGTGAACGTTTCGATCCACGAAGTAGGTCGCCGCATTGAATGTCTCCGGCAGCGTGATCACGAGTCTTGGAAACCGTCCCCATTTTTTGGCGGCTACGCACACTCTCCCGCCAAAGCGGGCGGGAGTATAACATGGGCTAAATTTCCGGACTCTTCGAGCGCTCGTCGCACGCGATGCCCTGATTGGAGAGGCCGCGCCACGGCATGATGGGCAGAATGCGGTACGTGCGAATATCGCGCAGAGTCTGCTCGCAAGATGCTTTTTCCTCTTTGATTTAGCGCATACTCTGCCCGGTTGGGCCGTCCCTGAGAGGTTGCGGCCGTTTTCCTTCGTAATACTCTTTGGGTATCACGTTCCGACCTAACTTGTATTGGACACTTTTTCCGTTCGCTACCATGCTCAGCGCAAATTTATCGATTGCTGGCATTGGTGTTTCAAGGGCTGGGTGCTGTCCGTGATTCCGGTCGCTGTCCAAAAAGGCTGGGTCAGTGGCGTTGCGCGTTTTTCGCGGACTGCCGCTTCTCGCCACGTTGCGCTCAATTTTCTTCCTGCAATTACCGTCGTCGAGGATAAAAGGCCACGCGATAGAAATGCTTCGTTGAACGCATTAGACCTGAGGAGGAAATAGGCCCATGAGACTTCGTTCGACGCTGATTCTGTGCACGATTCTGGGATTGCTTGCTGGTATGTCTCCGCGCGCCGCCGGCCAGGCAGGGGCGGGCCTGGCGCAGCTGAATGGCGCGGTGCGCGACGAAAGCGGCGGGTTCGTTGCGAAGGCCAGCATCAGTCTGCGCGAAACGGAAACCAACCGCACATATTCAGCAGTGTCAAACGACAACGGGCTTTACGTGTTTGCGAACGTGCCGCCAGGTCGATATGAATTGACGACCGAAGCTCCCGGGTTTGCCAAGTCCACGCAAACCGGGATGGTCTTGACGGTCGGCCAAGTTGCCACAATCGAGGTGACGCTGAAGGTCGCCTCCAGCGCGGAAAAGGTGACGGTCACAACCGAGACCCCTCCGGTCGAGCCGACGCGTACCGAGGTTAGCCAGGTCATCAGTACCAAGCAAATTGACTCGCTGCCGATCAGCGGGCGGCTGTTCACGGATTTCGTGCTGCTCACGCCGGGGGTTACGACGGGACGGACGAGTTTGCAGTCGACATTCACGGAGTCCGAAGTGACGCGCATTTCGTTCGGAGGCATGCGCGACTTCAGCAACCTGGTGACCGTCGACGGCGCGGATACCATCAACACAGTTACCGGCTCGCAGCGCGGCACGCCTTCGCAAGAAGCGGTCAGCGAATTTCGCGTGGTCAACAACGGCTTTGGCGCGGAGCAAGGCCGGGCGCTGGGCGGCATCGTCAACATCATCACCAAATCTGGCACCAACGAGATGCACGGGGCGGTTTACGACTACCTTGAGAATAACGCCCTCAACTCCCGCAACCTCTTGCAACACGCTACGTTGCCCGGATCGACTAGCGTCGTGCCGGACACTCTTCGGCAGAATCAGTTTGGCGGGACCTTGGGCGGGCCCATCAAGAAGGACAAGACTTTCTTCTTCGTGAACTATGAAGGTCAGCGGCGCGGGGAAGCGGCCGTGCAATCTCCCACGCTGCTCCAGAATTTCACGTTGATCAATCGTGCGAAAGCGCTGCTGGGGCTTGCTCCGGAGCAACCGAGCACGTTGAAGACGTCAGATTCCGACAGGGGATTCGTCAAGTTGGATCACGAAATCAGCAAGAACAACCACCTCTCCCTGCGCTACAACATTGAGGATGCGCGCCTCCTGAACGTTCTGGTGGGCGACACTCTGGACGGCGGTGGCCTGGCGGCTTCCTCGAGCGGTCACAACAACTTCCTGCGCGATCAGTCCCTGGTTGGCGTGGTGTCATCGCAATTGACTCCTACGATCGTGAACACGGCCCTAGCGCAGTACGCTCGGCGCCATTCCACTTTCCCGGGGGTCACAGGACAACCCAACCTGGACTTGGTGAACCAGGTGATGCTGGGGCATAACTTCGGAATCTTTGATGCTACGTACGAGAGCCGAGGACAATTTGCGGATTCGGTTTCCTGGGTGAAGGGTTCGCACTTGATCAAATTCGGTGGGGACTACAACCATCTCAATGACCATGTCATTTGGCCGGGGTTCTCTCCGATGCGGATCGTAATGCCGGGCGTGAATTGCCTGGTGGATTTTGCGAATTACGTGCAGTCCGTGCGAACCGGAAAGCCCGCTGGGGATCCCAGCTATCTGGCGTCGAATCCCCAGGAGGGTCCGTGTCCGCTGGCGCTCGGTCCACAAAACGCCACGCTGCCTCCGATTCCCGGCACTCCAGGTCCCAATCCTGCGGACGCCGCGAACGGCGTGCCCGTGGCATTCTGGCCTTCTCCACTGGGATCTGCGCCTAATTCTGCGGTGAACGGGACGATTCCACCGGGATTTACGATTCCCAATGCCTGGAACAACGCTTTTCCCCCAAGCCAGACGCCGAACTACTTCTCGGATATCAATCACGGCTATCTGGGATTTTTCGTTCAGGACCAGTGGCGCGCTACGTCTAAACTCACTGTCAACTACGGATTGCGTTGGGACTACGAGACGGGGATCAGCGGCACCGTCAACAACTATTACAAAGCGTTCCAGCCGCGCGTCGGCTTTGCGTATTCTCCGGACAGGCACACCGTTATTCGAGCGGGCGCCGGGCTATTCAGTGACCGCTACAACATTGGATTCTTTTTCGTGACCCACCCGCAGCGGCCGGTGACTTACGTTTGCGTGGTGACTACTCCGAATTGCCCCGGGTCCGGCAACTTCCCGCTGCCGGGAATTCGGGATGGCGCTTTCACCGCGACGTATGCGCTGAACCAGTTGCCGTTTATCCCGGGGAACAATCCGTTCGGTCCACAGCCGGCTACGGCGGCGGCGAATTTGCTGCTACTCGGTTCCTATCAGCCCGTTGCGCTGATTACCAACCTAGCCGCGGGGCAGTTCTCGCCGGTGGGCGATGGCACTGTGGAACGAAATAGCAAGATGCCGTATGCCGAGCAGGCCAGCGTGGAGATTGACCGCGAGCTTGGTCATGGTCTGGTGGTCAACGTCGGCTACCTGTTTGTATCGTCACACCACCAGGTCCGCGCAGAAAACCTCAACGTGTGCCCTGAGAACGGCAGCGGCACGCTCGGCGGCTCCGTGCCAACGGGCTTGTACCGGTGCGGGGATCCCACGTGTCCGCCGAACCCGGTGGCGGGGGCGTTTTGTAATTTTACGCCGCGGCCGGCGGACTTCACGCCCGGCAAGAGCTTCTTCCAGAGCGTGCTGATCCCGGTCGGGTTGCTCTATTACACGGACAACAGCGGGAACAGCATCTATCACGGGGCAAATGTCTCGGTCACCGAACGCCTCGGGGAGTACTTCCGGCTCAACGCCAACTACACGTTCTCAAAGACGCTGGACGACGGAACGTTTACGACTTTCGTCAGCACTCCGCAGGATCTTTACCACCGCTCGCTGGAAAGGGCCAATTCGAATCAGGACGTACGTCACCGGTTTATCGCCAACTTTACGGCGACGGGTCCGCAAAGGACGTTCTTACGGAACACCGAGTTGAGCAGCATTATCACCCTGCAGGGAGCCCGGCCGTTCACCATTTTTGTCGGACATGACGCCAATAACGACACCAACCCGGTGACCGATCGTGTCGGGCTGGCGGCTCGTAACACCTATATGGGCGACCAATTGAAAACAGTTGATTTGCGCCTTTCGCAAGCGTTCAAGTTCCGCGAGAAGCAAAAGTTAGACCTGGCGATCGACGCCTTCAATCTGTTCAATCGGTCGAATGTGGACGAAGTGGACTCCGTTTATACGTCGCCGGACTTCTGCGGTGCGGCGCCGCACCACTACAAGGATCTGGTTTCCACCAAGATCGAAACCAACCCGCTTTCGTTCATCGGAAGCTGCACCGGCGGCGTGCCATTTCCGAACCCGGACTTCGGCGCACCAAGAAAAGTGTTCAACGCGCGATTGTTCCAGTTTTCGCTGAAATACACTTTCTAAACGGGTATGCACAAACAGGCAGCTGGTCCCGCAATGGGCGGCTGCCCTATGTTTTTGCGACTCAAGCAAACTGCAGGAACCGTTACGAAACAGGAACCAAGAGTTCGGACCTCCGCCAAGCAGTTCGCAACTTTCAGGGTCTGATATTCATCGTAATGTCGGCCGTGCCCTTTCGGGTATACGATGGACCTTGTCTCTAGGAGGAATTCAGATGGCCAGCAAAAGCAAACTCACTCGGGTAGCGGTATCCATCGGCTCAGCCATGGGCAAGGCGGATCGCAAGGCTCATCAGGTTGCTAAAGCAGGAGTGCTTGCCAAGAAGGAGCTGCGCGACATCGGAAAACAAGTTGACGCTCTGAAGCGCCAGCTCCAGAAAACCACGAAGCGCCTCAGACGCGCCTTAAGCTAAAACCCCGCTTGCCGATCGGACGGCTTCCGGATGAAAGGCTGAATGGCGCTCGCATGGGCGAAGATTGTAAGCCAGATGGTGGGCCCGCCAGGATTTGAACCTGGGACCAACGGATTATGAGGCCGCTGGTTTTCCTCACTATTCCTTGATATTTTACAGTGTTGGTCCCACAATGGACCCATAACCTTGAACAATGGTGTGGAGACCGTGTTCTCGGCTGGGAGGCCAGATGCGACCACGTCACCAGAGAGGGCAAATCTGCAAGCGCGGCTCGAACTGGGTCTTACGATATCACGAAGAGCGCATTGAAAACGGCAAGGTAAAGCGGGTACGCACGCAACAACCAATTGCCTCGTATGCGGAGTTTCCGTACAAGGGAACCGACGCCGACCTCGAACGTCTTCGGGAGAAGTTCCACGACAAAATCACGAACATTCTAGCCTCGGTGAATCGGGAGAATGCCGCTACTGGCACGATGGTGCTTTCCGAGTTCATCGAGCGAAGCTATTTCCCACGTCTTGACTGGCGGCTCAGCGTTCCTGCTGGGAATGAACTCCACATTGAACCTTCCACGGTGAAGGGCTACAAGGACATCTGGGAAGTTCACGTCAAAAACAAAGCGATTGCGAAAATGCGGGTCCGCGATTTCACGACTCGTGACGGCCAACGCTTCCTTGAATCACTCCCGCAAAACCTGTCACATCAAACCCACCTTCGAGTTAAGAACTTCGTCCGAGGCGTCTTCACTTGGGCCATTGCTGATGGTGCGTTCGTTGGGACGAACCCGATGGAGGAAACGAAGGCGGGAGGGCAAACGAAGAAAGAGAACACGTTCGGCGGTTTGAGCGAGAAGGAAAAACTCCGCAAGAAAAAGGTTCAAGCGTCGAACGAGCACGCCTACACGTTGGAGGAGGTAGCGGAGATGCTGGACAAGCTGCCAGAGCCAGCACGTACGGTGTGTGCAGTGGCAGCGTTCACAGGATTGACCAGAAGCGAGTTGAAAGGTTTGAAATGGGAAGACTACGACGGGAAGACAATCAGCGTAGAGAGGAAAATCTGGAACGATCATATCGGCGCACCGAAGACGGAAGCGCGTGAGGCTGGC
>JABDEK010000079.1:10806-19721 GCA_013287135.1 Acidobacteriota bacterium
GTTTTCCTCCACTCGGTGATGGATGGATTTTCCGTGGCGAGAAATTGCAGCGGCCCCTCGACCTCGACAACTTGTCCCGCCGAGACATTCCGCAATTCATCGATGGCGCGTGGTTCGGATGGCACGCATTCAGAAGAGGACTAGGGACGCGGTTGAACGAGATGGGAGTTGACGACACCGAGATTCAGAGCATTTTGAGGCACGCGGACGTTTCGACCACGCAGGCGTTCTACATTCTTCCAAATCGGGAACGGGCACAAGCTGGACTGAGGAAACTCGGATTGGTAGCCCAACGGAAATACGGCATCAAGGTATAATCGCCGTAGTGGGGGCCGTAGCTCAACGGTTAGAGCAGTCGGCTCATAATCGATTGGTTGTAGGTTCGATTCCTACCGGCCCCACCAGCATCCGAGAGGTGCATCATGTCCCTTAAAAAATGGAAGTTGAGTTGGGCTTTGGCTTTGATCTTCTTGCTTTGCGGTCACGCAACACCGCACGTCGAACCGTTGCCCGCTACGTACGGGCCTACAACCGCTTTCACTCTCCAAGTGAGCGGAGCCAACACTCCGAACACATCTCCCGGAGTTTATTCGTGGAGCTACAACCCGTCAGCCGACAAAGTAAACTGGCACTAGCTCTTGTAGTTTCAGCTTCGTCGCAATGCACGTTAGGAGCATCCGTATGCCGTACACTGAGCGAAAGTGGATGCTGTTCGTTGACGGCGAGAATTTCACTATTCGAGGGCAAAAGAACGCGAGTGAAAACAATCTCTCGCTAAAGGAAGGCCCTTACTTCAAGAAAGATGTATTTCTCTGGATGCCGAATCCTCGTCCGTTGGCGCATCCTTCCTGCCCGACCGGAGAAGTCGGGGCTTTGGAAGCGACAGGACTTCGTGCCTACTACTACACAAGCGTAGTCGGAACCGAAGAGACGGTGCGGTCGGTAGAGGAATCACTCTGGAAGATTGGCTTCACCCCGAAAGTATTCAAGAAACCGAGCGGAGATCGAAAATCAAAGGGTGTTGACATCGCCCTCGCGACAGATATGTTAACCCACGCGTTCCAAGATCACTTTGAAGTGGCAATTTTGGTTGCGGGAGACGCAGACTACGGACCATTGATCGGACGAGTGAAATCGTTGGGCAAACTGGTGTGGATTTGGTTTTTCAACAAGAAGGAGGACGGCCTAAGTCCCGAACTCAGGCTTGCCTCCGACCTTCTGATTCCAATTGACAACCAATTCACCAGAGAGTGGCCTGCAAAGTCCTAGCTATTCTGACAACCTTCGGTGAACTCGTTGCGCGACTTGTTCTGGAATCCGCAACGTGATGTATCCACGCCGATACCTCGAACCCATCTTGCCGATTTTCAGAACGCCCGGTTCGTCTCGAAAGAGCGACCGAACTGTATCTACACTTAACGCCCAAGCTTTCGCCAATTCCGCTGGGCTGTAATGCTTATCTGAGAGAATCGGGGCCTCCCATCATCTTCACTCTAAGGCGAGTTTGGCCTGAATCCTTTTTGTCGGTGTAGCATCCTCAGTGTCCGTATCCATCTGTTTGCTTTCAGCGTCTGGCAAGGAATCAGCAGCCAACACTTCTCCTATTACGCTCGCGTCTTCGGCAGACAGACCGTATGAAGCAAAGATGATCTCGTCGATCTTCCGTTGACCTGCTTCAATGGTTCGCTCAAAAGTGGTCCTTGCCAGAGTGCTTTTCGCCTTCGGCAACTCTTGCAAAGCTTCCAAGACTGTCTCCGCATGTTTTGCAATCGAATTATGTTCCTTCATGGCCGAATCTATCGGTGGAAGCGGTAGTTCCTTTAAGTACGGCGCCGTGAACTTGTAGAATCCACCAGCGAATCTTGGACTGCGCCTCTTGATGAAGAACTCTGTGACGCTGGAGTTCAGCACGCCCAATAAGTAAAGACAATGCATTCGCGAGTCATCCTTGGGAATAATGCCAAGCACTCCGGCCGTGCCAGTTACAAACCGATACTTTTCGTCGTTTGTGGCGAATTGGCACTTCGATGCAAGGCAAGGAGAAACTATGTGCAGGTTCTCAAAGCTTTCATCCGGCTCTCGATACATCAACCCAAACCACTGACCGCTTAACTCTTGAGCATTCTTGTCAAACTACACTCGTTTCGACAGCTTGCTTTTGTTGGCGACTAGCCGTCTGTAGATATTCGGTGCCGACTTTTTCAGTTCCGTTTCGGATAGGATTTTGCCGGAAAACTTATCGTAAGGCCAAATCACCCATCGGCTATCCCACTGAACTGAATATCTCTTCACTGTCCTACCGCGTAAGCACTTTTTGAGAAATTCTTTTTCCAGCTTTTCAGACTTAACGATCTGGGGATTCACGATGAGAATCTTGTCTGCCCCTGTCTGGATTCCCGTAGAAAATCTCTCGATAACGTCCTTAAGCCGTTTCGTGGAAGAGGCCGTTAGCTTGTCCAAAACGACAGTTTCATTCTTCGAACTGAAATTCCAAGGGGCCGACCCAAGACTATCGGTCGTAACGGTAATCCTGCGAGTCTCCGCATCTGGCTTGCTGATGCAGAGTCGATAAACGAATTCTTTCAATGATTCGGGACCGATTGTTACAATGCAAGGATAGTTGGTGACGCCCTCAAATACGCCGCTGTCACCGAAGTCCACGATCTCCGTGATTTGCTGTTTTGAAATAAAAAGCCTCAGCCCTTGTCCAGCCTTAGTGAACATAAACTTGTTGGGAATAATGAAGCCGACAGTACCGTTTGTTTTGTGCAACTTAATCGCCTTCTCAAGGAAGGTCATATATAGGTCGAACTTCCCGAACGCTGACACGTAGTGCTTCTTAAGGTATTCGATCTGTTCGTCCGGCATAAATTCTCCGGTTACGTATGGCGGGTTTCCAACAACAGCATCGAACCCACCCGACTGAACAATCGAGGCAAATTCGTGGCTCCAGTCGAATGCCTTGATGACTTCGCGTTCAGCGGGGTCTGAAAGAAGATCGAAATAATCGCTCTCAACGAGAGAGTTGCCAAGACGTATGTTTTTGTTCAAGTCTGGCAGGAAAGTCTCTTTAGGAAACAGGCTGTAGTTGAAACCCAGCGATGACCGCGTCTCACCCTCAAGAATTTTCAAGTACAGCGATAGCATCGTGACTTCTACGGCTTGATGATCGATGTCGATGCCATAGATGTTGTTCAGCATGATTTCGCGTTTTAGATGGGTCGTCAGATGCAGATTGCCCTGACTGTCGGTGTAGCAGACTTCCTTCCGCTGGGATTTGGGATTCTGCTGGAACCACCTGATGTGATGCTCGCAGACCTTGTCAAAAACTCGAATCAAGAAGCTGCCGGAACCACACGACGAGTCTAGGAATCTCAATTTGGCTACGGCTTTCGGTTCTTTTGCATCCAGTAGCTTTCCAACGGTCTTCTGAATTATATAATCGACGATATAGCTTGGCGTGTAATAGACGCCGCCAGCTTTGCGTGCGGCGGGCTTATACTCGGGCGGTTTGAGATGTCCGCTTCTCGTTACTCCGACCGCTTTTCCGATGAACCGCTCATAAACGGAACCAAGAATCTCAACGGGAAGCGTGTTGAATAGATAGGGTGAATCTTCATTTGACAGGTCTTGGATCAAAGGAGTTAGGAAGGCATCCGAGACGCGTAGCTTTTCGGATTCGTGTCCTTTTTTGAATAACGCGCCATTGAACGTCGTATCGAGTTTGTTGAAATGGGCAACCAGCATGGAATAGAGCGACGGTTTGTTGACTTCGATCTGGTCCCAGTCGCCTACGATCTGTTCAAGGGTCCGGCCCGTGTCTATATCCCGGTCTTCGCAGATTCGGGTAAACAATACGCGGTCGAGAATGCGCTGAATGCACTCATTGAGAGTGTCGTCATCCCATTTGTATTTCTTGTTTTGCTCAAGCAAATCTCGCGCAAGACGAAGTCGTTGATCTTCGATGTACGCAAGAAATTCTTCATCTACCGTCCGAACTCTTTCGGGTATCCAAAGCCAGCCCTGCCTTGCTTTTCCGGGGAGAGGCTTTTTCTTGAGAGTGGCAACGATCTTTTCAAACGAACCAGATGCGACATTCTCCCGAGCAAATAGGTCCCAAATTTCGCGGGCTTGAGACTGGTATTGAGAAAAGTCCCAAGCTCGGTATACGGGAAACGGACTTTGTTGGTCGGGTCTTCCACCAACGAAGAAGAGTTGTAGAAGTTTGAAGTTCGTCAGAGTTGCGGGAAACAGGCTAAGGTTATACGCGTATCGCTGTGCTTGGTAGGCGTGTTGGAAGCTCAGTTCTTCCTTGACCTTCTTAGCTTCACAAACAAACTTGGAGACGCCGTTTGTTCGGAAAACGTAGTCGGCCCTCTTTTTCCGCCCGGCGATGTGGACACGAGTCTCTATTTCAACTTCGCGAAGCTGCTGTGGGAGCCCCTCTCGATTTTCGGTGTCCCACCCCAAGGCACGCCAGAACGGAGTCAGAAAATCGTTACGCAATGAGGCTTCGTCGTAGCCCTCGGACTCATACACTCCGATTTTCTTTTGAAATAGGCCCGTGAGCCGGGAGAGTTCTTCTTTGAAAGTTTCGAAAGAAGCCTTGTCTGGCATGTGCGTTCGCAAAGGCTATCACAAAAACCGGAAGCCATTGTTGCGACACCGTTTTTAGCGATCAGGATTACTCTCACCGCTTTCCTCGAACCAGTACTTCGCGAACATGATGCACCCCTACGCTCAAAGCAGCTTTCCAAACGAACGGCTTCGGCATATTGAAAGAGGATGGAACGCCGTCGAGACTCGGTCGCTCTCTCACCAGCCGTTCAACAAACAACTTGTAGTCTTCTAAAAACCGGTGGAACTTCTGTTGAAACAGGTTGAGTTTGGCGCGCGCTTGCGGAGTGACTTGTGTGCGGATGTTCTCAGGGAGCAAATTAAGAATTGGACCGACGCAATGGTTGTTGTACGAACCGAGCAGAAAATGAAACTCCATTAGGGCGGGACGGAGTTCGCTCACGGTCTTAGGCTGACGCTCTAGACGTTCAGCGAAGTATTGCCGAGGGTAAGTCCAGATGTCGAGATTTGGGGGTCTGCCCGTGGTGTGTTTATCAATTCCTATCAACGCCCTGGAGAGCCGGGGTTAGAGTTATCGTGGTCAGGCCCTGCTAGCCAGCGGCACCTAAATCGGTTCAGTAGCCGGAGGTTTAGCCGGAGGGGGTGTGACAGGGGTGGGAACAGGGGCAGGCGTAGGCGGTCCAGGCTGCGACCCCGAAGTGGCACCTTGTGAAAGCTTATCGATGAACTTACCGCCTATGAAATAAGACACGAAGCCCACAGTGAGCGCACCCCAGAAGTCGTCAACGGATACCTTGACGGGAAACGATGTGGTAGATAGTCGGCCCGCGACGACCGTCACAGTTATGCTCAGGAGAATGGCTGCAGCTGCCTCGCGAAGGATGATGAGAAGTTTCGGCGGGGGCTTGTCGGAAGTCGCCTGCACCTTGCCCGCATACTCAGAAAGTGTACTTGCTTTGCGAAAGCTCATGACCAGAAACGCCATCAATCCTCCAATGCCAGCGTAAAGAATCATCTGAGCCTGGTCGATGGTCACCGGAAGGCTCGCCGTCTCTGTGAAATAGTGTTCCTCGGGCTTTGTTGAGGTGCTAGGGTCTGTCGATGTGGAACCGGGCGCAGAGCTGGTGGGCGTGGGTGTAAACACAAATGTTCCTGTCACGACGAAAGCGAAATTCCCGGGCACAAAATCCAGCCGTCTGCGGAAGCGGCCCCAGTAGTCGGCTTCACACCACGGGATATCTTTCAATGCACCGGGCCGAGCCTTAGCACCAGTATCGAAGAAAAGAGTGAAGTGATCTCCTGGTTGCATCACTATCGGAGATGGCACCTTGTCGTTGGCTCCGGCGTTATAAAACCAAGTACACGAGACGTTTGGTGGGGCAAGTTCCGGTTGTACGGCAAGCTGAATCTGCTCGACATCGATCGTGATTGGGACGGTTGCAACGTTCTCGAGCTCAGCGTCTAATCCGTAGACCGCGCCTTCAATAATCTTGGCTGTAGAGGGATTGATCGTGACACGGAGGTAGTGGGACGCGCTGTTGGCTGGACGCGCTGTGGACGGGCCTGAGGCTGTTGACGGTTGCTGCGGCGACGAGCTTGCGAGGAACGGCGTTGAGCATCCAACAATACTTACTATCAGTAGGGCCCTCAAATGCCTATGACTGAACACATTTGTGGGCAAACAATTGAACGCACCCATTCTGATTCTCCTCGGTCCAGTATCTCTGCGGATAGGAAAAAGAAACTATTGGCTTGTCCGCATGAACGACAGGCAGCGCTTGAAAATGTTCGCGATGGTAAGGCGGATTTGGAGGACAGTCGAACGTTGCCATCAGCTACCTCCAGTCCCCCCCGAGGGAGAAGGGGGGGTAATCGCCGCACTTGGAGCCGTCCCTGCAGTTGTCGCTGTTCCCGTGATAGCTGTCATCAATCCTTGTATACCAGATGCAACAGCCGGAGGGTTCATACTTGCAATGGAAGCCCCCAAGACGGCCAATGCGGTAGCGATTTGCAATACCTTATCAATCGTAGTGATTGTTGATATCGACTGTTGTGCTGCGTCTGTCTGCTGTTTGATCTTTTGCAAGGTAGCCGCGAGATCTGCTTGCTGGGCAAACAAGCCGGCCGTGATGAAGCCGTTGGAATACTGCACGCACAGCAATTGTTGATTCTGAAGCTGGTACTGCTGGGAGTCCGTGAGGTTATTCACCTGGGCAAGACGGTAGGCTCCTATCGCTGCTGCAACGTCGTGGAATTCCTGTGCGAGCTCGTGGGCTTGAGCCGCTGTCAGTGGCTGAGTTTGGTTTGCCATTTTCTTTACCTCGCATTTTGTTCAAGGGTGATAATTGAGCTGGTCATGTCAGAAATCGGCTGGGCTAGCGAAGCGGCTATCCTCTTGACGGTGGCTTTATCAAAGTTGCCGCTTTGGGCTGCCGCCAGTAGCTTCCTATGAGCCTGCCCAATCGAAATCATCAACTTCCGATAAGCTATCCCCGCCTCTCTACGAGCCGCGAGTCGAGCCAACTTACTGTGATACTGAACATTCAGCAGGAGCCCGGCTGAGCTACTCGGGTCTTTAGCTATTGGAGTCTCATAGTAGGCTTTCAGGACTTCTTCCTCATTGCTAAGTAGTTGCACATACGACGTTTCGCCCTGCCCAGCTTGGGGCGCCACTTGATCCGCCAAGCCTGTCGTTAGTTGGGTGACGGCCGGATCGGCTTCTTTGAGGATCTCGACGATCTTTTTCTCTCGGTAACCTGCAGTCACCATTTTGGTGATGCTCGACGCTAGTGTGCCGGCTGATGCCGCCATGGCCTGTTGACTTGTGTTCAAGCCGGCAGTCTTGAAGGTTGTATTGAGCGAGGGCGCTACTTTCTCGAATCCCGTAGCCTCCGTTCCCGCGAGATTTCCGAGTGTATCGAAATACTTTAAGAGTACATTCTGCTCGACGACCAAATTCTTCCCGACATTGTCCAAATCCTCTCCATTGAGACACGCATGCGGGGGTGGCGGACTGGGCGGCGGGCCAGGTGGTAAATGAACGTACAAGTTCTGTCTCTCGCAGCTTCCCTTAAAATCAGCGGCAATTGCAGCAATACCGGCTTTCGCCCCATCTGCAGTCTTGGCTAGCTCCTGGACTTGGCTGAGATCCGGGCAGCCGGTCAGCAAAGGTATAAGCAGAATCCAAACGAGAAGCGAGAAGCTGTGTCTTGTCATCAAGTTAAGGTCTCCAGGGAATCTACAAGCAACCAAATGAACCTTTGCCGGGGAAGCGAACTGGGCCCACTGAGCGACATATCCGGCAGCCATCCCAATCAACTGGCCACAAGAAACTCAATATCTCATCGAGGCGCACATTCTCGATTACATAAACATAGACGTCTAGTTTATGGCTTCTATAACAATATCTTGAACTTGTCAAACCAATCCGTGTTTACAGTCGGAAGGCCGCGCGCGGGGAAGAGCGCCTCTTTTCCAGCCTCGACGTGAAGTCCTTTGCCAAATGACTACCAGCAGTGTTGTCTTGGGCCTCGGGCAACTGTTTCCTCCGTTTTCTCAAACTAATTGAAATTAAAGATATGTTAATAACGATGCAACTTACTCCTAGAAGGAGGAATTGAATCGGAATCGGAATAGGCTTCTCGATGAAAGGTCGTCGAGGCGAACTCACGCCCATCAAGAAGACGCTTACAGACTTGGTGTCCTTGGAAACGTAAAATGTTGTTTGGTTTGTTCCGATTCCGGTTAGCGCTCGCCAACTGGGGTTCGAGGCTATCGCCGCTCCCGATTTAGTCTTTGTCTCTCGTCCAAATACGCGGAAGTGACGTTCCTCCGCGCCACACCCACCGCACGCTGTCCGGCTAGGGTAGATTTCGCGCTTCTTCGTTTTTGTCAGGTCACGACCCGCCGACTTGCCCAACGCTGCAGCGAGAGCGGAGATTGGGAGGGCTACCAAGAAGCGGTGGGCGAAGTTCCGGGCGCAAGCGAAGAAATCGGCATAAGGATCGTTGAAAGCGCATGCCCGTGCATCCTAATGGACTTATCCACAGGATTGTTAACGAACGTTGTTGACAAGAGTCAGTGACGTGCAGTAAGTGATACGCATCGCACAACCCTCTCACTTGGGTTCTGTGATCCGCTTTCTCCCAGCGGATAGCTCGACGATACACCTCGCCTGAACGGGCCAGAATCCACCCCTGGAACGCTGCGCGGTGGTGTGTCTATTCCTCGGATCGTGGAGGATACGTTGAAGACGCGAATCGCAATTCTAATTTTGCTTTGTTCAATCGCTTGCAGTGCGATGAGCCCACCGGCGTCCGCGCAGGCCCCGTGCTTCG
>JABDEK010000080.1 GCA_013287135.1 Acidobacteriota bacterium
GCAACGTCCATGTGAAACCAAATACGATGGTGCGCCCTTGCGGACGCGCCAGTGCGCGGTAGTCATCATAATATTTGAAGAAGGCTGAGAGATTCCTTGCCGGAAGAATGAGATTCGCCTGCGCACCAATCGCATGGACGGAGTAAAACGAACATTTCAAACTGAAACCTCCGTTCGTTGATGATTCTCGCGATCGGGAGTAATATTTACGGCCAAGAGTGACAGGGCCACTGGAAAAGAAAAATCGCGGCAGCGAGACCGCCGACTCAGCACACGTGGGATCGACCCTCGAGCGAATCGGCGAATGGAGATTCCGATGAAAAAGAGAATGACGAAAATTACGTGGACGACCCTGGGCCTGGTGTTTACAGTTCTTTTCCCGATCACCACTCATGCACAGGCAGACACTGCGCCGGATCAATACAAGGCCGACAATATGGCGCGGATCGAGGCTCTATCCGCGAAGACGGAGTTCGAGGGACATTTCTCATTGCCGTATAAAGTGCAGTGCCACATGCACAAATTGGAGCCTGGCGATTACACGGTGGTGGTAAAGACACTCGAAGACGGCATGAAATTGGTGATGTTCCGACGGGAGGGAAGTGAGGTCGTGGTGGAGTCTCGACCTATCTCGCCAACCCCGGCTCCCGACCAAGGACACAGCGCCGTTTTGGTAAGGCACGGACAGGGGCCAGGAAGCTATACGCTCGAAGCGGTTTACGTGGAGAGCCTCAAACTGGTTTTAATGCTCGACGAGAGTGGACATACGCAACTCCTCGACAAAATTTTTGCGGGCGTGAAGCGCGTTCCGATTTCGTGACCTGATTGCGCCGTTTGGCTACGTCGTCCAGAGCATCTACAATTCGGAATCCGCGCGGGTTGAGGTACTTTTTCACCGCTGTTTGGAGATAGTGATTAACGCGCTTACCGTCCATGTGGAATTCGGACGATTTGACTTTTCCGGTTATCCGACTCTCCATAAACTTGATTGCATAAGTTCTCTGGAATCAATGAATCGGTCTGGACAAGTTTCTGGCACTAGCGACGCGTCGAAGACGCAGTCAGGACTTGACCGCGCGGTCCGACGGCTTTGGCATCATGGAAGGCTGAAATTCAAGAGACGAAAACTATCTTTAAGCACCGCATACTCCTCGTCGCTGACTAGCGCGAAAACTCGGCGGCGGGGCAAAGCCTCGTTCGCAGCACCTTGTTCGGCGAAAGCTTCTTCTCCAATTCTCCGATTCTCTGCTCATTCCGTTATTTTTCTTCCTGCGCACACGTTGCGCAATCAGATTGAAACGGGTATCTTGTCTGTGCCTCACGTGCCCATTTTAGAGCGTCCGTGTAATTGCCGAGCGCCTTATAGCACTGCGATAACTCTAAAGCGGAGCTATGCGAATACTCTCGATATCTCTCCGTATTCTTCGATTTTGATGCCAAGAGTGCGTTGAAAAATGCTATGGCTTCCGTGTATTGCTTCTTCTCTTTGCAGAGAATTCCAAGATTGAATACAGCTTCTGGCCACGCTGGTGATTCAACGTATCGCAACATCACATTTGACCAGTTTGTCTGTGCTCCGGAGAAGTCTCCTGATTCGTGCAGCACATTTCCTGCGGCGAGGAGTGCATCTGCTGCCGCCTCCTTCGTGACTCCACCGAGGTCGGGTATTGCGCTCAGAACGATCACCTGTGCCTCTGAGTCATGTCTAGCTGCCAGTAATGCAGCGATCAGAAAATACCTCTCCACTTCAGGACCAATCTCCTCTTTCCAGAGTGCCGCTATTGGTCTAGTTCGATTGTGAAACCATTGGGGACCGGTTTCTAGGAAGAAGGTTCTGTAATCACTCAGCTCGATGCGCCCTGACGCGTGCCATTTCTTAAGAATGCCAATCCTCGTTTGAAGCATTTGTTTCCAATCGGCTTCCATCTGCCCATTCATCAAGGTCGACAAGACTTGCGCAGCTTCTGCATACTTTCCATCCTCAGCCAAATCCTCACTGTTGCAGACCGCTCTGGCAAATGGATCTGAATAGTCGCGTGTTATTGGGACTGGCCCTTCCTTCGCAGCAATCTGCTCCACCTGCGTCATATATTGCCTAAGGCGAACCTGAGAAGAAGGAATGCCATCAGCACGCCCCAACTGAGTCGTGTGTGCTCCAATTAAGATCACTAGGCACATTGATCGAGCAGTCCACATCGCATGTCACCCCTTTAAGACGGGCGATCGTTTCACTTCAAGCTTCCCACGCATCATCATGCTCCGCAGAAGAGGCTGCGATATTGCGGCTGCATCGACTAAAGATGGCCAGGATACTTCCTGGGTACATATTTATCTTGTCTGGGATTGGCTGGCAGTCCACGCCACCGTTTCTCACAAAGGCCAGCTATCAAGGTGCGATTGGGCCTGGAACGCGCTCTTTAGCATTCGGCCCGTCGTTATGTGAACTAATCGGGAGTTACAGCCGGAGCGATGCGCTGTTTGGGCAATTATTTTTTGCTCCGCTGGCAAATTCGTGTCAACGCAAAGTAGAAATGTCCGGTTTTTCGCCAGATAGAAATGTCCGCTTCCATGGTTTTCTCCAAGGGTGATTTGCAGGCACATGGTATTTGGGTGTGATTTTGTTTTTGGGTCTGGGTGTTTGTATCAGGGAAAGGCCTGCTGAAGTGGAGGACCCGCCAGTCCCGGTCACCCAAGAGGGCTTGGGGTAAAACGGCATCGTCCGTCGCAGTGTCCGCTGTCACCATGCCGTTCTTGGGTGTTGGAGGGCTACCGTTATATCCACGTTGCCCGGGGTCAACCAAAGACCTGAACTTGTCTTTCCCTTGGGCTTTCAGCTGCCGCTGTGACATAGCCGGTGTCAAAACCGTATCTGTTATGCGACTCTCGGTGCAAATTCGTTGCTTGTAGTGATCGAGTCGAGTTCGTCGTCAAGTTGCTCTCGAACACGCTCGGCACACAAAAAAGGGCGCCTTGCGTGACAACCGCCGCAAGGCGCCCCGTGTTCTATGCGATGCTTCTTACATTCTCAACAGCCACCGCTAAGTGCACAGTTCTCGTCATTGAAGAAGATGCCATACTTTCCTTGGGCTGACGCAACTGAGATTGGTATGGTAAACGCGTTGTTATACATTGTGATTATATACGTCGTTGGCGTTGTGGCCCCAGGATAGAACGGCGTTACTTGATGATCGGCATAGTTGATGTAGTCATAAGCCAAGCTATTCGACCAGAAATCCCAAATGTAATTCGCGAGTGGGTACAAACAGCTTCCCCCGCAGCCTGGCCGCTCGACGATGTACTCGGCGCTCTTTCCTATCAGTCCGGGCCCGCTCACCCAGGTTAGCCCGTAACAGCCACCCGTGTTCAGCGTTTCATCGATGACGCACACGATCTGTTGGGCCGTCCCTCCGTAATTTTGGGTTTGGACAAACACGTCGTCACCCGGAGTCGGCGGGGTAATTACACAGATTATGTTGTAGCTTGGGAACCATTCGATCCAGTCGCAATAATACGGGGTCGTGGTGCCGCCACTGCAGTACGCCTGTGAGAGGCTGCCACCTTGCACCACAGTACCATTGGTGAAGCCGTCGATACCATTCCAGCTTACTTCGATGTCATAGCCTCCATCGCAAGCACCGCGCGCCTGCTGAGCAACTGGCGTGTTGAAATCCGAGTTAATAAAGTAAAACGAGGTGTTTTTGATGTATTTTGTGTTCTTATTGGTGTTCGCGATACCGCTCCAATTGGAGGAGGTAGAGGTTGACGGCGTACCCGAAATTCCAGCCGTATCCATTGAAGCCGGGCCGTGTATCATCGGTTGACTACCATAAGGCATTTCTCTGAGTTTATTGGGATCGGGGGCGATCTTCATTGCCTTCACGGCCTTCGCCCAGCGAGCGTAACTGTCTGGGTCGGCCTGCGGGTCGGGCCGTACTGGGTAGCCGTAGCGCGCAAGATCCATGTCCTCCGCTTGCAGTGGATCGAATCCTGACGGAGCAGCAGGGAACGTGTGGATCCCTTTTATGTTGGTCGGAATGGTGGCGGAAGCTGCATACATAGCTCCAACTGCATCTCTATCACTTTGGGCTGACGTCACCCTGGGGGAACTGAACGCTAGCACAGCCAATGCAATAAACATTACTGCGATCGTTCTAAACTTCATATCGAGCCTCCATTAGGGTTCGAAGTTGATGACCTGCTCTGGGCACGAGGGGTGCCCGACCCGAAAGACCCCACATCAAAAGCTGGGCTGAAATCTGCCCCCGTACCTTCCATAGCGGAATCCTCGCTCCAAAACTGTCAACGGTTTCAACACATCTAGCCGATGCCGGTCACGATCGGTATGAGGTGGAAAGCCAGGACTCACCACATGGCCTCGACCAACTCCGAACCTGCGGCCCGGAGCTAGCCTTTTAGTGCGCGTGGACCGGAGTATCCTTCGGAGACCGGGGGAACGTCAATGTTCGGCATCCGAACTTCTTCTGAACTTCCTCTGAACTTTGGCTATACAGCCATTGCAATAACTTCCGCAGCGATACTTCTGTACTTCGTATATCCTCCTTAACTGCCTAATCTACCCCTCGCTCTCTATAGCGGGATCTGAGGTGGGAAACTGTCATCGAGGTCCACTCTCTCCGGTTGCCCGGAAAACGGACGGACGATGCATCGCGGGGAGCTTGCGCCCGGGGACGCGCCCGAATCAATGCACGACAAGTGATTTATTGGTGAAGTTTAGGTGAACTCCCAAGCGTATGGAAGATAACGGGTTGCAGACACGGAGCCATCTGAAGAAACGCGCGTGCATCCTGCGATCAAAGAAGATCGCTGAGTTATGTCCGCCAAAGTATCAAACCCGAAAACGGTGCGGTGGTCCCGAACAAGTCGAATCGCAGCGGCAGCCTAACCCCCGGACATCTCAAAAAATCGCTCTCTCCAAAACGCTAATCGATGCCAGCGCGTTCGCCGGCACGAGCATGAATTTGCAGGCGATGTACGTCCGCGTAACTTATCCCTAACTTTTAAAAATGCTACGCGGGGATCTCGACGATCTTGGGCGCTTCGAAGTGGCTAGAAAGATGCAGAACCTCACGGGCTTCACTAACGCGCTGTTGTGCTAACCCACATGGGCCAAAGCGCTGGACTGGCGGGGCCATGGGCGATTCCATTTCCAAGAACGACAGATCGACAGCAAACTCTAAGGAAAGAAAGCAAGTTACGCCAAGAATCGATGCGACGCGCTGGAAAATCCTAGTATGGTTTTCAGCTTCTCGCGCAACGTGTATTAATCCGGTGCAGCTCAAGCGCATTTGCTGCGCCGCAAACCGCAACCGATGACGCCGCAAAATCCCACGTGAAGAAGATATCGCCGAAAGGTCAGGGCACTATAACGTTCTTGGGGGAACGATCAGCGGAAGATACTGACCGGTACCAAGCGACAGAATACGCCCGGAAGCACGCGAAGTACCTTTCCGATTAGCACCGCTTAAAATTGGCAGGATATTTCGCGTGCGTTCGATTAACCCATTTGAAGGTGGCCGCTCGCGCTTGCGGTGGAAGCGGGCTAATGGCTGGAGCCGGTCTAACGGCTATGGGAATTGAATCTTTTTTCGACTGTAGCCTATTGATTTTGCATGGCTTAGGAAAATCAGAGAGAATAGAAAATCGTAGTTAAAAGCACTACCTTGCTTCAAATCTGCGACTTATCCCGCATAAAAACCCGCCATCGAATCGACTAGATTTATCTAACACAGGCACCCCAGAAACAGCCCAAGTCATATGTGGAACGTGTGAGCTACGAACCAAAAGGTCAGGAGTTCGACTCTCTCCGGGCGCGCCACTCCTTCCCCGCCAAACGTCGGACTGACACGATCATTGTCTTCGGCAATCTAGTAAAGATCCGATCGCGGCTTTGGCTACAATTCCGCGACTCGACGCTTCAGTTCACTGGCAATCTTGCCAGCGTCTTGATCCGCCGCAAACCGGACTGGTTTACCGATCGTCACGCGAACATGTCCGGGGCGTGCGATGAGGCGTTCTGTTTGGCGCAAGTCGAACAGCCCGTCCAAGCGAATAGGTATTATCGGCAATCCCAGTTGAGTTGCCAGCAAACCGATGCCCGCACGAAAATCGTGGAGCTGGCCGTCTGGCGTCGTTAGACCTTCCGGAAATATCAAGACGTTCCATCCACGGTCCGCAAGGTCACCTGCGAAAGAAAAGCTGCGACGGAATCCCGATTCTCTGGGTAGCGGGAAAACGTTGAAAAGCGCAATCACAAGAAAGTATCGCAGGCGTTCTACTATGCGCGAGAACAGATTCAATTCTGCGGACGGATGGAGCATCTCCTTAAGCCGCTCGCCCCTCATGGAGGTTGCCAGACGGTGGCGGAATCTTGCCGGTAGCGCTGCAAGGATCCAACCGATGTCGATATACGTCACGTGATTGGAGACCACCAAGGCGGGACCATTCAGCCCGCGCAGATTTTCGCGCCCTTTGACGCGAGGAGCGGCAAGAATGTAAGTAGCCGGCCAAACCAGCAGGTAATAGACCGCGAGCCGTATCCATGTCACCAGCCAGTTCTGCCCCCATTGCGGATAAGTGTATTCGCGTCGCGAGGCGGATGGTTTCTGGAGCAATTCCTGCAGTTGGCCCACCGTTTTAATTTCACTGAATTTCTCTTCATTCAAATCAACCTGGTAGCGTCCCTCGAGTGCGCTGATCAGTTCCATGCGATCTAACGAGCTCATGTTCAATTCGGCGTCCAGCGCCGCATCGGGCGAGAGAGTGCTCAATGGGCGGCCGCTAATGCGTGCGAGAAGTTCACTGAGTGGACTGGCGCCTTGGGCTTCGGTCTGCATGCCGAGCTTTGCCTCTGCTACCGCTCGTATGCGCGGTAACAGCGGCTTTTGAGTTGGTGTGCGAGGGAAGTCTGGATCCGGCCATACGACCCAGCGATGAATCTGCTGGAATTCCGCGAGCGACTTGTTCGCGTTTTGAATCGCAAGCACCGCATCCACGCTGGGATTGTCGAGCAGCAGGACCGCGCAAGGCTCCGCATTTCCGTCTCGCTCAAGCGGGATAATCACGCTTTCCTTCACTCCCGGCTGTTCACGCAATGCACGCTCGAGGTCTTGGGGATAAATTTTCATACCAGCGGGCGTGACGATCACATTTTTCTGCCGGCCTTTAAAAAAAAGACGCCCTTGCCCGTCCACTTGCGCCAGGTCGCCCGTGTGGAACCATCCATCCTCGCCGACCACCGCTTCAAGCTGCTGGCCACTCCAATACCCGGCGGCTATATTTTCACCGCGAACCAAAATCTCCCCGCTCGCATCAACTTTCAATTCCATCCCGGGGAAAAGTTTACCGATGGAGCCTTTGTCAGAGCGGAACGGATGGTTCAAGCTGATCAGGGACGTGGTCTCCGTTAGCCCGTAGCCTTGAATCACCGCATATCCCAACCGATTCCAGAAAGTTTCAGTGGGAGCTGGAAGCGCGGCACCACCCGAGATAAATGCCCAGAATTTCCACCCGAGTTGGTGATGGATTCGCCGGTACCTCCACCAGCGCAACAGGAAATGTTCATTTTCCGAAGCCGCCAAGTCCTTTTTGAATTTTTCGAGCCTACCTTCAGCCTCCATTTGCCCCTCAATTTCTCTCCGCAAAGACTCGATCAATCGCGGAACCGCGATTAGCACCGAAACACGCTGACGACCTATGGTTTCCAGCAGTTCCACCGGTTTCAAAGATTCGCGAAAAATGGTATTCGCGCCCAATATTGGCGCGATAAACAATGCAAGCATCTGTCCGAAAATATGGCTGAGCGGCAACAAATTGAGAAAACGCAATGGATGGAAAATCCTTTCGTAGCGCAAATATTTTTTGATCTCGCGCTCGAGCGGCTCAATATTTGCCAGAACGTTCCCGTGCGTGATCACCACGCCGCGCGGCTCCGCCGTGGTGCCCGAAGTGAAGACAATCTCCAAGATATCCTGCCGCGAAATTTGAGAAGAAGCGTAATTCGAATCCGAATGCCGAGCGATGGCGGCAGGAATCGATTCAATAGCTAAGGAGGGAATGTCCAGACCATTCGCTTGTACTCCCTCCGAGTAAACAACCAATTTCGCTTGCATCTGATGGGTTACGCGCGAAGAAAAGTCCCTTGTGGAAACCCGATCGATCGGTACCACCACCGCGCCCCGCAGTAAGCATCCCCAGAACACAACTGCCCATTCGGCGGAATTTTCCGCCCAAAGCAGAACAGCGTCGCCCTTTGCTATGCCACGGGTTTCCAGTTCTCGAGCAAACCGTCGAGCATCGGCAGCGACTTGTTGATAGGTCCAGCGATTCGTTCGATAGCCGCGGTGGGCTGTGAAAGCGACGGCGGCGTTCCCAGGGAAATATTCCAAAAAGAACTCGAAGAGAGATTTGCGAGCCATTGGATATGAACGGAGGGTATCTTACTTGAAGACAGCTCGAACGTGTCTCATCTCTAGCGTAGGGGAGTTGTGAGAATTCGTTGCCGCGACGACAGCTTGAGAAGAATGGACGTGTAACGATCTAATCGCGAGTCGAGGAGGCTTGTTTCTAGCCTCCTCACCCGTATGATTGCCGACCGATTTCTTACCGGGAATATCGGTCTAGTTCGCTTAACAGCGGCTGTGCGGCCTCCGGGGCAGGAGCTCGTCCCCCGAGGACGTCGTGGCGCGAAACGCCCGGGCCATACATCGACTCATCCCCGCTCTTATCCGCATGTACCACGGTTCCGTCCAAGCTTACGCCCGCGAAAATTCCCTTGCTGCGCGAATAGGACAGAATTTCGGCGGTCAGCGAAACATCGGTGCTCGCAGTCGCGTTGCGACCTACCGGGCCTGCCGCCACTGAAGCATCGCCGCCCAGTTTGAATTTATCAGCTAACAAACGACCCAATGCGTGATCGTTCATGAACAGGAGAATCAGATCAGTGGACGAGCCACCGGCCTGGTAGCCAAAGCTCCCGCCTTCCACGGCTAGGAAAATTGGCGCGCTCCATCCATTCGCAGTGCGGCAAACCGCTACACCGCGCCCGTAGTTAGCACCGAATATGAACGCGAACTTTTTCTCGCCCGGAATGATCGCGATGCATCGGGCCTTGTTAAGAACGCCAGGTGAGATAGCATCCGGGGCATTCATGATCTCCTGGAAAACTTGAGCCGCTCTCTGCGTGCGGTTGATATCGTCTTCCTTGTCAGACGCAGAGGTGACGAAAGGTAGAACCAGGAACACAGCTAAAGCTAAACAACCTAGAAAATATTTTTTCATTCTGTCACTCCTTATGATTTTGTTGCGATCGCCACACCCATGCAACCGGGCGAAAAATGAGACCCTAGCTTGAGGATTGCTCCACCAACGCGCAGCTTAAGTTATGGAGGCAGGCATTGGTATACAAGGAGGCCTGTAAAAAGAGCAGGGACACGCCGTAGGATCAAGGAAGTGTCTGTATTACAATAAGTTACGGAGGATCAGAGCTAGGGTTGAAGCTGCACCAGGTCGGGCTTCTGGGCCTTTGCTGGCTTGCCAGCCGTCCATCGCGCGGGACGCAATCCACCCGACCTCGTCGAGCATTCCAGAACGCAAGATATTCTTGCAGATAACCTGGCCGAGAAAGCATAGGACGCGTGATGGTCCAATGAATATTTACTTCTCCCCCTTCGATATTTTTCAGGATGCGCTCGTAGGTAGCTGGCTTGCGTCGAATGTCGTGGTCTTCTGGCAAGCCATCGATCGACACCGCAACGCGCACGCGCGGGATTCTCATCCATTCAGCCGGGATTGGAATCACGGCGCTCGTCACTACCAGGGTAAACACAGACGTCTCGCTCAACGCCGGCAGAATTCGGCTTAGTTCGCGATGCCGTACCAGCGGTTCTCCGCCAACCAGCGAGACATGCATCGACTTGTGCTTGCGGACCAAATCAAGCACACCATCCACGAGCGCGTCTCCGCGTTTATCGTTCAATTCCCGTAGCGTAAGGCCGCCTGACAAATGCGTATCGCCGTAAGCGTAGCATCCAGGACAACTGAGAGGGCATTCGCGAGTGATCTCGATGGAGAGCAAAGGCACTCGGCCCGCTAGAATCCGTCCCCAGGACGTAAGGATTTCGCGCGGTGTAATGCTTGGATTAATCGCAGTTGACGACATATTAAGAGTAGAAGCTAGTTTTACGGTAAGGGGCTGCACGTTTTCAACTATAGGTGGGAGCGGTGTGTTTTCTTGCTAATGGCGGCGCAAAAAGCGAATATCGCGCGGCGCAGATCGCGTTATTGAGCTGCGCCCTGCTGTTCTATAAAACGCAGTGCGTCTTCCGCGGATCGGCTTCCGGCTGCCGTGCCTATCTTGTTCGACTCTGTGGTTGAAAACAACGGCTTACGCCTTGGCGAGAATTTTGTAGGGTCGAATGTTCCGCGTTTCGTATGGAACACCCAGACATATTCGCGACGATTCTTGTCCGCATCCGATGGTGAAACGACCGCGGTGTCTATCGTTGTTAGAGGGGTAAAGTCAGAGAATCCGTTCTTGTCGGTATGAACCGGCGTGGGCATCGTCCCGTTAAAAAAATCAGCGTCATGAGTGAAAATCACCACGAAATCCACCATTGAAGGTGAGGGAGCCGGACAGATACCGGAAAAATTCTTGCCTCTGTTTTGCGTCATCCATCGATACTGATTCGGCGAAAGCCCGTACGCCGAAAAATAAATTTTGCAGTTTTCTTTTCGTTCGAGCGGTTCCATCAGAGGTTCCTCTTCCTCGTCAGGATCGCGCGGGCTTGCTGCGTGAACATTTTCGACTGAAGGCACGGGCTGGCTAGAGACATTGTCAGCCAAGACAACGCTTGCATGGCTTACTGGGAGGACTGGAGCTGTAGCCGCTACGGCTGGCTTGGAACTTGCAACCGTCTTGCTCGAGGATGCTTTCGAAGTTGCGGTCCCGGAGGTCTTGGGAGCAGGCGTGGACGAACTTGAAACGGCAACAGTTCTTCCCGAATTCGTTTTCGCGACAGAAGTTTTGCTTCCGGTGTTATCCGCATTGTTTGTATCGGAAGATTTCGTTTTGTTGGAGCGCGCCGGAACCGTTTTCACAGACGAGCTAGCCGCATCAGAGGCTTTGCTGGCCGATCCCGTTGAAGTATTCGTGCTCGGCTTGGCTTGTGAATGCGCAACGTTTGGCGCGGCATCGGGCTGTTTTGAATTTAGTGCGGTGGTCGAAGACGCAACAGAATTCTTTAATTCGGTCGACGCAGGAATGGTTGTCGTGCCGGAACGGGAAACCCCGGCCGATTCACCTTGGGGAATAGGCGCAGCTACCATGGCAGGTTTCGCCGAATCGGTGCTCCTAGGATTTGCAACCGGCTTCGCATTTACGCTGGAAGCGCTGTTCGCGCGATTCTTTGCGCGTGCCGCAGCAACAACCGATTGCCGCTCTTCCTGTCCTGGCTGCGTTTCACCTCCACTCGAATTATTTTCGTCCGCATCTGGACGCTTGGGAATCGCTTTGGCTTCCACGTAGCCTTCTCTGCCGCCTGAAGTTCGAATCTTCACATATCCTTTCTCGCGTCCAAGAACCTCCACCGGCTCGCCGCACTTTAATTTCATAGCTACGTCATAGCTATTCAGCGAGTCATAAACCCATACGCGGTCTTCGTTCACGCCGCACTTTAATGGGCTTGTTTCCGCTGCTCGTGTGGGAAACGCAGAACAACCGGAAAGCAGGACCAGTGTCAGCGCGATTTTAGCTTGCATTATTCCTACCTCCGTTAAGCGAAATAGTCTGCGCTCTTGCACGCGGTCGATCCGATCATCCCTTGCTTTTTTGAGCCGCGGCTCAGCGACAGTGCGTGACTTTGCTCGAAGGCGGCGAAAGGGATGATCCAGCATGTCAAATCTTTCTGGACTGCGTTGAAACACCTGAATCTACACGGCAAGTATGCGCGGCCGGAAAACGAAGCCACAACTGGACAAAAGGACAGAACAAGGGCAGGGAAGCGTCTTCGCTTTCTGTTCTAAAACTACGTGGGTTGGGCCGCTCGAAAATTATCGACCGTCAAGATCTGTAAAACAAAACTACTTCTTGGCGATGTTTACTTTCATTTCTTGAAGCTCGGGACGATCCGCGCCCGGCGCCGCGATTTTCGCTAGTCGCACAAAATAATCTCGCGCTTCCTGTGACTTTCCAGCAGATTCGGCGGCTCGTGCAGCTCCGTATAATGAATCGAATCTGTTCGGCGAAATGTTCAGGGCCGCTTGGTATTCGATAAGCGCCTCGGAAGGCTGTTTGAGCTCCAGCAATAAATCGGCGAGCATCTCGCGTGCCGGCATCCCAAGCGAATCCATATGTTCCGACTCTTCTCGCTCGGCCGCCTGCCGCATGATTTTCACAGCTTCACCCGATTTGCCTTCCGCGTAAGCGAGCCAGGCCTCCGCTTCGCGTTGTTCAACGCCTTCGCCCGGATCAATTTTGTTTCCCATGTCTTTTTCGTGTTCATTAGACGCCTCATCCGCTTCGATTAATTTTTGAATGTCTTGCTTCGCGCTGTCCACATCGCCGCTGCGTGCCGCGCCGATAGACTTTACCCAATACGTGATCCCCAGGTCGCGCAAGGGAATGTCGCGCACATTGAGCGCCGCCGCCGCTTTCCAATGATGCAGCTCTAGCGCATTGCGCGCTTCGAAAATTGCCTGCATATTCTGAATGGTCCGGGCACCTGCTCCCGGAACGGAAGCCAAAGCAGTCACTAAATTTTCTGCTTTCGCTTCCTGTCCACTCTGCAGATATGCGTAGTCCAAGAAATCCATGGCGTGTGTTTCGTAATGCGCGTCCGCCATGTGCATTTGCGTGTCTTTTGCGGCTGCGGCCATGGCAGCAATATTCGAATCGATCGATTCCTGCCACAAACCCAGGCGCGTGAAAATATGCGCGGGCATGTGCAACGCGTGTGACGACGCCGGGGCGATCTTCGCGTACATGCGCGCAGCTTCCAGGCCCTTCGGAGCGAGTTCAGGCGTGTCGCTGGCATGGATAATGTAATGTGCTACTCCGGGATGGTCTGGATCGGCGGTCAGAAGGGGACTGAGAATCGCAAGGGCTTTCTCGCGGTCGGCCAGATCACGGTCGTTGTATTCGGCCAAGGCGATTAGCGACAAGCCGTAGAACGCGGCCGCATCGATGTCCTTCGGAGTGTCTCGATACAGCTTCGCCATAGCCTCAGAATAAACCCGCGCACGCGCTTCATGGCTCAGCTCCGAATTGTCCTGGTAGAACGCTAGCGCCGCGGAAATATATTCTCGCTCTCGCTCGGTGGTCCCCTCGATCTTTGCGGCTCGCTCCAAATCCTCACGGCCTTCGCGCAAAGTATGCGGCCCGGGAAAATCCCAGAGCTGATGATAGAGCGCCATAGCCTTTCCCCAGTAGGCCATCGCGCAATGCGGATCTTGTTGTGCTGCGTCTCCAAAAGTTTGCTCGGATTGCTGGTATTGAAATGAATGCAGCAGCGCCACGCCTTTTTGCATGGTGAGTTGCGCCGCAGGCGAGCAAGAAGTGGGGAAGTTTATTTTTCCGAGTTGTGCCGCTCGGACGCCGACATGGACCGCGGAGTATTGCGATTGCCTTTCAGTTCCAGCACGGAGCGAGAAGCCTAAACAAAAGATCCCAACAATTGAGAGCACGCCACAAGTCCAACGCATCACGCCGCACCTCCGCCATCGTACTTACGAGAATTGTACACTTCTGCAAATGAACCGCGCAGGCACGAGCCATCGCCCTAGGTCGCTCACTTTTTGTGATGGCCGGCTCGTCGTTTCTTGTCGTATCGAGCCAACGCGTCCTCCAACACCGGGTAAGCCGTTTTGGCTGGAAGAATATCGTCCACTTCCACAACTTTACCTTCGAGATTTTTGTAATCCTGAAAAAAGCGGCGAATCATAGCCAGTTTGTGAGGAGGCAACTCGCTTGCCTCGTGATACTCGTTGTATTCGGGATCAGCGGTAGCCACCGCGATAATTTTATGGTCCTTGGTCCCCGAATCGATCATGGACATCAATCCAATGGTGCGAGCATCCATGATCGTGAGTGGCGCCACAGGCACTTGGCAAAGCACTAGAACATCGAGAGGGTCGTGATCCTCCGCAAGCGATTGCGGAATGAAGCCATAATTTGCTGGATAATACACGGCCGAATAGAGCACGCGGTCCATTTTGATGATGCCGCTCCCTTTGTCGAGCTCGTACTTCACGCTCGATCCCAGGGGAATCTCAATCACAGCGTGGAATTCTCGCGGAACGTTTTCGCCGGGACTTAAATCGTGCCAAGGATGCATCGGAATACCTCCCATTCGAGACCAATTCTAGGTCAGACAGGATGGTTCGTCAGCACGACCTTGCCACCCTGTCGCGCAAATACATAAACGGTCTTGGGCTCGACGGCCTGCAGCGCTTGATCCTTCAAATAATCTTCGGTGAACAGAAAGACTCTCCCCTGGCCTTGCCACAAACGAGTGAACGACTGATTGTCTTCAAAAATATCCGGAGCGCCGGGAAAGAACGAGCCGTACCATAAATTGCCGTCGCGTCCATTCAGCACATGAAGCTCGATACCGGTATAGTAGTTAAGTGTCGAGCCGAATTCGTACTTTCCGTTGATCACAATGGTGTCGCCCGGCTTGTATTCCTTCTGTATCTTTAGTGCAATATTCTTGGAGGTCACTTCCGGTGAGAATATGACGAATCCCTGGTGCACGCAGAAAAGCACCACAATCATCATCCCCGTAAGAGCAAGGTTGCCCTTGAATGGTGCTCCACGGCGGCGAAAAATCCAATTCAGCCCGGTGCCGATTAACAGTGCGAATCCCACTAGCCGAAGCGGCGTACGAAATAATCCAAACGCTTCGATCGTTAAATCTTCCATATGCCCCAAGGACAAAGCGTATTGCCCAGGATGCGGCGCCAGAACGCTCCCAATGTCAGTCCCGGGAGGAAATGGATGAGTCATGGCAAGGACGCTCATGGCCGCGGCAAAGCCCAGCAGGCCGATCGTGAGCAACACCAGCGAAGCTGTTTTTCCGGCTCTGCGTTCACGGCTCCCCATCTCTGACTCGCGCTCTCTCTGCATCCATCCGCCGAGGAGCAATGCCAGAGCCGGCAGCGCCGGGAGCGAATAATATTCCTGTCGCGTCGAAAAACTGAAAAACAACATGATCACACCCGCCCATACTCCAAAGAACAGGTTCGCCTCGGCGCGCGCACTCAACCCATCGCGCCATCGGCGTACTTTCCTAGGAATCTCCTCAAACGACGGGGACAAAAACACGAACCACGGAATCAGCCAGGCCAGCACCAGGGCCCAGAAAAGCAAAAGCGGCACTTTGTCGTAGTCCCGCGGAATTCTCTTATTCAAATACCGCAGCACTTGTTCGTTAACAAAATAAAACCAAAGAAAACCTTTTTCGGGCCCGCTCGGCTGCGCCGGACTGCGTATTGCTGCCAGAATGTGCCACGGCGCCGCGACAATCAGAAACACCAGCGTGCTGGACAAAGGACGCATGGCCAGAAGCTTCTTAAAGTTTCCAACCAGCAGAAGAAACACAAAAACAATCATCCCGGGAAACGCGAGGCCAATCAGACTCTTAGTCAGAACATTCAGCGCGACCATCACTGCGAATCCCCAGCAAGCCCACCGCTCCGGCTTCTCCTGGTCGTAAGCCACCAGGAAAAAATACAGACTCAGCGTAAGCCACATCGCCACGATTGCGTCGGGAATCAGGAAGCGCGTATAAACAAAAATCCCCGGGGCGGTAATCAAAATGACCGCTGCATAAAATCCCGCCTCCGCGCTCAAAAACCGCCTGCCGAATATCCAGGCGCTCAGCCCGAGTCCCAACACGCTCAACGCCAGGGGCAGGCGCGTTTGCCACTCCCCGACGCCAAAAAGTTTGTAGCCCACGGCCACGCACCAATACATCAGCGGAGACTTCTCCAGATAGCGTATGCCGTTCACATACAACGTTACCCAGTTGTGATTCAGCAGCATCTCGCGCGCGGCTTCGGCATGAATCGAATCCGCGTCGTCCAAAAGTCCAGGGGTTGAAAGCGCGGGCAGGCAAATCAGCGCCCAGGTGACAAAAATGATCTCGAGTGCAGAAGCTTTTGATAGAAATGTAGAGGGTAGAGACGCGCGCGAGATTGAATTCACTGGAACACTTTCCGCAGGGGTAATCAGTGCAACATTCTAACCGAATGTCCCGCGATTTCCGATTTTTCTGTGCCGGGGATCTTTTATCCAGCGGAAACATCCATTCGCCTGTATGATTCGAGGCTCATATTTCGAAAGGATGATCCTCGATTAATGAATGCTGGCAAACAAGCCCCGCGGAGAATTTCAGAAAATGCTATTTCACTCGCACTTGGTGTGGCAGCACTACTTTGGATTCCAGTAAGTTTAGTCGCTCAAGCAAGATCGCCACAACAAACCGCCGGCGCCTCTCAACAGTCCGCAGCTAGTGAGCAATCTTCGGCGTTGCCGCGCCCTGCGCCACCTGGAATAAAAACCGCCGGCGAAGCCTTCAAGAATGTCGCAGTGTTGACCGATGTTCCCGCTGACCAACTCATCCCTTCGATGCGCTACATCACCTTCGCCTTGGGCGTGCGCTGCGAGTATTGCCACGTAGAGGGCCATTTCGACAGCGATGAGAAGCCCACCAAAAAACGCGCCCGCGGTATGATGAAAATGATGTTTGCGATCGACAACACATATTTCAGCGGACATCGCGCCGTCACGTGCTACACCTGTCATCGCGGTGCGGCGAAAGCTGCCGACATGCCGGTCCTCGCAGACGTTATCTCGGCATCCAGCCTCTCCGCCAACAATGCTGCGCCGCCTGCGCTAAGTGAAGCACCCGGGCCCGCAAATTCTCCGGCCGTAATCTCCGCAACCGCCAGCCCGCTTCCTTCCGTAAGAGAGATCCTCGAGAAGCACATCCAAGCATTAGCAGGCGAAGCCGCCATCAACAAAATCAAAACGCGCGTTGACCAGGGAACACTCGATATCCCTGCGCGCCACATGCATTCAGCCGTCGAAATTTATCGCAAATCCGCGGACAAGATCCTCACCATCGTTCACACACCCCGCGGAGATTCTTCCCAGGGATACAACGGCAGCATCGGATGGCAAACGCGTGGTGACGAAGTAGAAGAAGTACGCGGCGACGACTTAATGCACCTGAAAGATTCAGCAGCACTCAATCCCGGCTTGAATCTGCAGAAAAATTACGCGCGGGTCGAACTCACCAGCATCACAAAGATTCATGGCCACGACGCCTACTGCCTAACCGCCTCACGCGGCGCCCCGGCCACCGACCAATATTATTTCGACACGCAATCCGGTTTGCTCCTGCGCGTTTCGACTCAGATCGACAGCCCCTTGGGTGCCATCCCGCAGGATACGAATTACGAAGATTACCGCGATGTAAGCGGAGTCAACACCCCATTCGTTATTCGTGTCGCGCGCCCTGATGGCGAATCGATTTACAGGTGGGAACAGATTCAAGCGAATGTTCCAATCGATGACAGCCGTTTCGACAAGCCTGCGGAAAAGCCGAAAGAAGCGCCTAAGGAGCAGTCGGCGCCGAAGCACTAGCGTCGTTTTTCGCCGCAGGGGAGTCGACCGCAGGCCCACCGCCGCATTGCGCGTCCACTAACTTCTGCAGCGCGTTGTCCAAAGTCGCGCCCTGACGCGATTTTGCCGAGCAAACCTGCGCCGCTCCCAGTTGAAGCGCACCGCGCAAATCCGCGCCGTCTAGATTAGCGTTCTGCAAGTTGGCTCCGTTCAGCACAGTGCCGTTGAATTGCGCGCCACGTAAGTCCGCACCGCTCAAATCAGCATCAATAAAAATCGCAGTAGCAAGCTGGGCATTGACCATGCGCGCGTTGGGCAATTTCGCAGACCACAAATACGCCTGCTGCATGTCCGCATGCTCCAGGTCAACGCCATCCAATTGCGCATCGCGCAGGTCGGCTTTCTGCATGTTGGCTCGAACCATATTCGCCGCCGAAAGATGCGCGCCATAGAGGCTCGCACCATCCAGCCGTGCGTCCACCAGAACCGCATTGTCCAACGACGAATAAGAAAGGTTCGCGCCCCGCAAGTCTGCACGCGCCAGATTCGCGCCGCCCAGTTGCGCGCGATCGAAGTTCGTATGGTTCATCTTCGCTCGGTCCAGTATCGCCAATCGCAAATCCGCTTGGCCGAAATCCGCGCCGCGCAAATCCGCTTCCGACAAAAACGCGCCATAAAAATCCGAGCGCCACAAATGAGCGTTCGCCAAAAATATTCCGTATGCCTGCGCGTAGCGGAAATGCGATTCGTTCAGCCGCGCCCCCTTCACCCCAGAAAGTTCGTCGCTCGTTTCGGTGGCATCCCCGCGCCAGTTCGCTGGCTTGGTCGAAACCGTAGCCTCGGTCAAATCTGCATAGGGATCATAACCCAGGCTCCACAAGGCCGCAGGAGCCCACCTTCGTACGCTCGCGGACGAGAATTGCGGCGCGCGATCCTTGCCGTGCGGAACTCCCGTGATCGTCCCGATCGAAAGAAAAGTCATACCAACGAAAAGGATAATCAAGAGCGTTGTCGGATTTATCTGCCGTAACTTCTCGGCAAGTGTTTTCTGGGTTTGCCCGGACACTACCCAGCGTTCCTGTGGACGTCCAATTTTCGTTGTCGCGTAGATTGCAACGCCCACGGCCGCCATCACCAGCGCCTCATGCAAAATGGTTCCGTGAATTTCCTGCAACGTTAAATAGCGTCCCCAAAAAAGAACAAGTACTACTGGAACAACCCAGTACGCCAGGAAGGCCGAAACAGTTTTTTCGATTAGCCGCGTAGACGGAGCGTCCTGATGATTCATCCAATGGAAATGCAATCGGAGAAGCCCGTTGATAATGCGCGGTTGCTTTTCGCCCAGAGCGTGCCCGTCCGGGAATATCGCAGGCAGCTCCAGAACCGTATCCCACAACCTTTGCAAGTGATATTGAAATAGCAAATAAACGCAAAGGAGCAGTACGGGGGCCATCAGGTAAATTTCCGCCGTGGGAAGTGCCGCGGCCGCAGTAGGGGAGTGCAGAAACGGAAGCACAGCCGAATCCGAAACTAGTTGCACATCTTTCGTCTTCCAAATCATCAGGCACGAAACCAGACTGGCCAGTATCACTGCGCTAAACGTTCGTGCCGATGTTTGTGACGCTTTCGCGAATTCCGCCAGCGCACCAAATTCCGCAATCTGGGCCGGCAAAGAAGCTTCGCGTAAGTTCGTGCCCGCCAGTTGCCGCGGAACAAGACCCATGGCGCTTTCCAGCGAAGCGCCTTCCAAATTTGCGCCTTCGAGATTGGCCCCTACCAGGCAGGAATCCTGCAAATTCGTGCGAACCATGCAAGCGTTGCGCAAATCCGCCAACAATAAATCCGCCGCTTTCAAGTTTGCATCTTGCAAATCCGCATATCGCAGATTCGCGCTGATCAATTCCGTGCCTTCCAGTTTGGCTGCACGCAGATTGGCCTTTTTTCCCTCCACACCTCGCGAATCCAGCCACTGTTTATGAT
>JABDEK010000081.1 GCA_013287135.1 Acidobacteriota bacterium
GGCAGCGTTCCGGCGGGGGCGCGGATTTCGGCAGGGTAGTCCGGGAAAGTCGCCAAGTCGTTGCCGTAGAGAGCGACCGTGTTGGTGAACTGGCTCCCGGTAATCTGCATGCCGTCGCCTGAGTCACCGCAAAATCTGATTACTGCCTGATCGATTACCTCACGCTTGCGTTTAGGAAGCTCGATGGTCGTCAATGGCATAATCTAGAACCCCATCCTTATGAAGGCGGAGAGATAGAAAATCTTGGTCTTGCGCCCACATTGTTCATGCGGAATAGGAAACCTGTTGTTTCACAGAAAAGCGTAGCACAAGGAGGGTAACAGGAAAACGGAATTTGAGACGCGGTCATTACGCTTCGGACATAGTTGGGATGCCCAGCCCGCATGGCGCGTTGTCCGGCCGATTGTCTGGTCATTCGTTCGAGGTTACTCCTTACCACCCACTACTTGAGCGTGACCAGGGCGCTGCACTATCTCTCTAAACGTCGAGACCAATCGAGCGCATAAGCTGCAACGCATTGCTGGTTTGGACGATCCCGTGGCTCAAATGATGATCGAATCGCAATTTGCCATCTTCCAGGTGATCCTGAAAATGAAAATTCGCGCCGATGGAGGCCAGGTCGATAGCGATTTCGGTGAGAGCCAGATCGTGGGTCGTAAGCAAGCCAATAGCCCCTCGCTTCAGCAAATTCCTGACCATGGCTGCGGCGCCGATGCGACGGTCATGCGAGTTTGTTCCTTGGAGTAATTCGTCGAGCAAGAAAAGGACCGGCAGGGGTCCAGCGGTCAAATCTGAGATAACTTTCAGGCGCGTGATTTCGGCGTAGAAGCGGGAGATTCCGCCCTGTAGCGAATCAAGTACGCAAACGGAAGCGCCTACCGAAAGCGGTGAAAGCTGAAGCCTGTGCGCGCGGACTGGGGCCCCACACTGAGCAAGAACCGCGTTGATTCCAACCGAGCGAATGAAGGTACTTTTTCCGGCCATGTTGGGGCCGCTGATAATAATGAGGCGCAGATCTCGTCCGAGGGTTAGATCGTTTCGGACAGCGCGATTCTCGGGGATTAGAGGGTGCGCGAGTCCCTCCGCTTTGAAAAGAGGAGATTCATCGGTGAAGACGGGAAAAACATCGTGGGGATGTTCATAGGAGTAGCCCGCGAGATCTAAAAGAACTTCGATTTCACCCAAGGCTACGAGCCAATCACGGATAGCGGTGCCGAACTTCTGCCTCGACGCTTCGATGCTAAGCGACCATTGCAAAGTCCAAAACACGAATGGATCGAGAGCTTGCAACGCGAGATGGCGTCGCGAGACCAGGAAATCTACGCGACGATTCAAGGCGGCGATAGAGCTCGATGCGACTACGCCATTCCGCTGAAGTACGGTGTGAACGGACTTGAGTTTCAGAGCGGTGAAAGATTCTCGTTCAATCCGTGCGAGGACTTGCGAAAGCAATTTTAGGTCTTTAGCAGCCTGTTCGATCGCAGAAGCGCTTTTCGATGTGCGTTTGCGAAACTTCAAGGTTATAGCCAAGTTGACGACGGAAATCAGGAAGGTCGGGTACCTAAAACTAAAAACGGACCACGCAACTAAACTGGAAATCCAGAGGAAGGCGAGTACAGGCAAGAGTATTTGCAATATCCCAGCGGTAAGCGATGGAGAATCTTCTCCCCATGCGACCAATGCTTCTGGTTGGACGCCGGAACGAAAATCCTTTCCCAAAACAGAGAGGTCTTCGCGCAAGTCAACACGCGTCCTTAATTCGGTGACGGCATCGTTGCGGAGCTGAACTTCTTCGGGTGACGCGGGAATGAGCAGCCAGTTTGCCAGAGTTTCTTCGCCCGCTCGCGTCCGCGCAGTGCAAAGCAATTCGAACAGTGATCCCGTGCCAAAGATGTCCAAGTCCCGCGCGTAAGGATGCGAAGGGTCGGAGAAACGATCGCCAGTTTCTCCTGTTCCCATCCACTTGTTGCAGAGGCGCGCCAATCCGCGTTCGTAAAATGCGATCCTGCGCGAACAACTCCGAATCGTGCGAATTACACGTTCGTGAAAGATCGCGAAGAAAGTGAGGATGCCGAGAGGAAGCAGAACCCAATAGATCGCGCTAATCTTGGAAGTGAGAAGCCACGCTGCGGATACCACCGAGATTGCGAGAAAAAGTAATGTTGCGACTCCGAGCCTGCCGGAGGTCTGCCTAAAGCGGCTCTGAGCCTCTCGCAGCGCATTTAGACGCTGCTGGTATTCAGTCTCCGGATCTTGATGAGTGGTGGATGAATCGATTGCCATGATTGAGTGCATGAAAGCTGAGCGGTAGAGAGGAACTTGTCAAGTTTATAGGGAAGGACAGGGTTTCATCCCGGGGAAAAGTACACTGGCCTTAGGTAGTGACTCATTTTGGCCTTTAGCCCCCTTGCACGACCCTCCCTAATTGTGCATTATGACAAACATGAGAAAAAGAAAACCAAAGAAACGACTGAAGAAGCAGGAAGATGCAAATCAACTGGCTTATCGAATAGTAAAAGAATCGACCAAATAGATTATTCCCCACCTATTTCCGGTTCATCTTTCTTCGGCGCGTAATCTCCTGCCAATGAGTTAAGGGGTACACCGCCTGCCTTCGCCCGTGCGATCATTCGTTTTACTTCTGAATTGGCGTTTTTGGGGATCAACTCTATTTGAGGGTGTTCTTTGGCAAAAACTCTAAATATTTCGTCCGCAAACGCTTGTCCGATGGTCGGAACCCCGTCGAAATCTAGTAGAGCGATTTTGAACAACTCAACCCGCGAAAGGACTCTTTTGGCTTGGGAACGCGAAATAAGCTTGTCATTACCGTACTGAGCTAGCTGGACAGGCACAACGGTTTTATTAAAACCAAATTCATCCTTAGAAGTATATTGGTCAAAAACCTTCGTCACTGTTCGGCAGGTATGGTTACTGAGCTCCATCCTAACTATTGTTCCCCCGCTATCAAAATCCGCGTCATCAAAAACCCAATCTTCGTCTTTACCGAACGTATGTCCGAAGTAAATTTGACCGGAACCGATGCCGAATGTATCGAACATTCTCGACGTAAAAAAGATACCTTCTCCTGTATGACGCTCGGGATCAGTCGTTAACTTTCCTTTAGACAATTCAAAGATTGCATAACGTTCATCTGGCAAATTAAGCGCTTGCTGAATCTTTTTAAAAATTCCGACTCCATTATCTACAATATTCATCTGCGTGCTCACAGCAGTCTTAATGATCCGCACTTGGATTTTAGTTCCGTCTGAATGATCCCTCGCGTTATTCATCATCTTTGTAAATCCGTAATGCCAAATATCTACGATGTTTTCTGGCTGAGGCCCAAGCACGGAAGAAATATCTGTTTCCCACACTACGTGTTCTTCAAGCTGCGGTGAAATATCGTAAATATGTTTCCATTCCAATAGTGGGGCAAGCTTATAGATTCGTTGGCGAGTCCGGCCATTTTCTGTTAACGATTTTTCAGAAACAAGACGTTGTAGGTGTTTGTTGACAGCCTGCCTCGAAATCTTGAAATGTCCGGATGCCTGTTTACTCACGTCGCCCGGATGCTTCTCAACGTGCTCAAGAATAAAGCGCCGAATATCTTCGCCGCGTGCTCTTACTCTCATCATAACGGAAATCATTGTAAACCTTAGCCTTAAACTTTGTCAACTTTTTTCTTGACATTGTCAACCTTAGTGATTAGTATTGTCAACCATAGCGTGTATATTGTCAACCTTAAGGTTTGGGAGATGGACGGGATGAACAAACTAAAGAAGGAAAAACAGGCGCAAATTATCGCATCGCTCGTAGAAGGCAATTCGCTACGCGCCACGGCTCGTATGTGCGACGTGGCTTTTAATACCGTTCTTAAACTCCTACCTGAGATTGGTCGAGTCTGCGAAGAGTATCAACAGCGAGTATTCGTCAATTTGCCTTGCCAGCGTATTCAGTGTGACGAAATCTGGTCATTCTGCTTCGCCAAGGAAAAGAACGTGCCACAAAAGCTACGCGGTAAAGGCTATGGCGATGTTTGGACTTGGGTTGCCATCTGCGCCGATACAAAGCTAGTCCCTTGCTGGCGCATCGGAGATCGCAAAGCGTGGGACGCTCAACATTTTATGACCTAGCCAGCCGCCTCGCTAATCGCGTCCAATTGACTACAGACGGCCACCGCGTGTATTTACAGGCGGTCGAAGGCGCGTTCGGCAATCAAATCGATTACGCCATCCTTGTCAAATTATACGGACACGACCCGCGTGGAGAAGTGACGCGCTACAGTCCGGCAGAATGTATCGGATGCCGTGCAATTCCTATCGTGGGCAAACCAAAAATGAAACATATCTCTACAAGCTTTGTAGAGCGTCAAAACCTAACAATGCGAATGAAAATGCGCCGTATGACGCGGCCGACGAATGCATTTTCAAAGAAGCTGGAGAATCATTGCCATGCACTAGCACTTCACTACATGCACTATAACTTTTGCCGCGTACACCAAACGCTTCGCGTTACTCCGGCGATGGAAGCGGGAATCACAGATCACGTCTGGAGTCTGGAAGAGGTTGCAGGTTTATTAGAATCAAAATCTCAAAAGGCGGCTTAGGCAGGATGGTAAGCGTACTTTTTTATTTTATGGACTTAGTTGCTTGTTGGACTAATTTTTTAATCTCTTCCGGCCCCGTATCTGCATAAACCTGCTCTAGTCGAGTCACGTTCTCTTCCATCATAGGGACGGTATCCCACATAAATTCTTTCGGTAAAACACATACATCCGTTTGCCCACTACAATATCCGCCATGTTTATGAGACGCCTTTTGGAAACGGTCAAAGACATTAAACAGGCTATTAACAAGCAAACCAGAACCGCACATGAGCAACAAGAAAGACAAGAGAAGCAAGAAAAACCCAAACAAGAAATTAGGGCTGAAATCCGTTTTAATGAACAAACAGTAAGAGATTCGGAGGCCAAGCAGAAGCGCAACTATAGCGTACAAAATTCTATAAGGTGGGCCGCTTGGGCTGCTTTTATCGCTGCTTCCGTATACGCCGGGATTGCTGCTTTGCAAGCTATAGCTACTCAGGGACAGTTGGACCTTGCTCACGAAGTTTACGAATCCACGCGCCGTCCGTATATCGGAATTGAAGAGATTAAAATAGAACCCTTCGGCACTGACCCTCGCGGATCTGATCAAGACCTTAAACTCGGAGCACATTTTAAAAACTACGGAGCTAGCCCTGCGGAAGATGTCACTCTGGAAATTGATCTCTGGGTAAACAATATAAAAAAACCTCGGCCCTACAGCCCCGAAATCCACGGGATAATTTTCCCGGGACAGATACGGGGAATCGCTATAGAAGTTCACGGAACCGAAGAGATAAAAAAGATTCAATCGGGAGAAATCACCTTGGTTATCGAAGCATCGGCGACTTACCAATGGGGTAACAAGACCTATCCATACTGCGAAAAATGGCAATACGCTTCTTTTGCTAATGAGTTTACGACTATGGGCAATTGCTCCCCTCAATAGAGCGGTCAGCCAAATTGAGACGCTACCGAATCTTGAGTACCAAACCTGCCCATAAGGCCAGAATGAAAATGAGTCACTACCTGGCCTTAAGTACTATTGACTTTCGCTTTTGATTCGCCCACACTTGCCATGCTAGCGGCCATAGGGGGTCGGATGACACTCACGAAGAGGCAGAAAGAAGTGCTGGATTATCTGGTCGGATTCCTCAACAAAAACGGCTACTCGCCGAGTTTCGAGGAAATCGCGAACTCGCTGAAGCTAACCTCGCTGGCGACGGTCCACAAGCATCTCTCTACTTTGGAGAAGAAGGGTTTTATTCGCCGCGGCTACAACCAAAGCCGGTCGATCGAGGTTATGCAGCTTCCCAAGTCGATCCGTGAGCAAGTTCTGGAACGCCACGTAGTTGAGCTGCCACTCGCGGGACGCATCGCTGCGGGCCGACCCCTAGAAGCAGTGGAGGAACACGAAACAATTTCGCTGGCGGACTTTGCGCGCGGCCAGAATACCTATGTTTTGCAGGTGCAGGGCGAATCAATGCGCGACGATCATATTCTCGATGGGGATTTCATTGTAGTGGAGCAGACGCAGGTGGCCAACCCGGGTGAAATTGTCGTTGCGCTGGTCGGAGAAGATCAAGCGACGGTGAAACGGTTCTATCGAGAGCCGGGAGGCAAGATAAGGCTGCAACCTGCCAATTCTCAGATGTCCCCAATTATCGTTCAGGCTTCCGATGTGAAGATCCAGGGCCGCGTTGTGGGCGTGCTTCGTAAATACTAGTCTGCTAAAATTCTCTTTCTATGGGTCTTCCTCAACGGACGGAAGCGGCGCCGTTTCACTTTACCTACATTGACCGAATCACCGGCGACAACATTCTAGAAACGATGAAAGCGCAGTTAGATGATATCGCTGCGTTGCTGGCGGGCATCTCCGAGGAACGATCTCTTTATCGTTATGCTCCCGATAAATGGAGCATTCGGCAGGTAATCAATCACGTGAACGACACGGAGCGAGTATTTGCGTTTCGTGCAATGTGGTTTGCGCGTGGTTTTAGCGACCCATTACCGAGCTTCGATCAAAACGTTGCGTCTAATACAGCTCGAGCGGACGAACATTCGTTGGCCAGTTATGCCCAGGAGTTCCGGAATGTTCGCGAAAGTACTCTATCGCTCTTTAGAAATTTGCCTATCGAAGCGTGGACACGCAGTGGAGTCGCAAGCGGGAATGCGGTGACGGTGAATGCGCTGGCCTACATAATTGCCGGGCACGTCGCGCACCACATCGCCATTCTGCGAGAGCGCTATCTACCAAGTTAGCGGCGATTAATGGGTTTCAAATGGCGCTTGCAGTTTGCGATTCTCAGGCTTAATATCCATCCCCCCAGCTTACAAGCACGCATTACCTCAAGGGACACAACTGTACCATTTTGGATTTGGCTTATGATTTAGGTGGGACTACATTGAGAAATCAGTCCTTAATTATTGATCGTCCAGCGGTAAACAAGGGGCCAAGGAGGGTAAATGTGGGGAGACAAGAAAGCGGACACTCCGGCAAAGAGTCCGCTCCCGCAGCAACAACCGCAACAGCAACAGTCGCCAAAATCAACCGCGCCAGCCGACAGGCCGGCAACATTTCCTGGGGAGGCTAAGACTATGGCACCTATCGATTCAACGTACCCTGCAACATCTTCATCGTCGTCGAGTGGTTTGGCGAGGCTCGGTGCAACACTTCACGTTAAGGGCGAAATCACGGGCAACGAGGATCTACATATCGACGGCACAGTAGAAGGTCTCGTACAACTGGAAGACCGCAAACTGACAGTTGGGGCGAGCGCTAAGGTGACCGCAGACATCATCGCCCGGGAAGTGGTGGTTTACGGCAACGTAAAAGGCAATTTGCGAGCGCGCGATCGCATCGAGATCAAAAAGGACGGGTCGGTGGTGGGCGACCTTACCACTGCGCGAATCATGATCGAGGACGGAGCTTACTTTAAGGGTTCGATCGAAATTGACAAGACCGGGGACGCGGGCGACAACGATTCGAAAGCCTACACGCGGAACGCTCGCAGCACAGCGGCAACGTCTTCGTCAGTTAGCTAGGCAGGGGGCAAACTGCGCCGCGCTGGTACGGCACGCGCAGCATGCTCGAATGGTTTCCAGTGTTGCGGCGGGCCGCGCTTCGCGGCCCCTCTGCATTTCGTCTCGCGTCGGTAACAAAAGTCGCGAGTCGATCCTCCTGTTTTCCTCCGTGACTTTCGTTGACAGAAATCGCTTCGTAATCTAAACTTATAGTTTGCCTTTAGATGGAAAGGTGTGACTGGACTGATGCAAACGCATATACCAAAGGGCCGTGAGGCCGAAGAGTTACAGGTTGGAAAGAATTGGTTCGTAGTGGATGCCGAGGGCGTAGTCCTCGGTCGGCTTGCTACGCGAATCGCGCGCATGTTGATTGGCAAGGATAAGCCAAATTACACGCCGCAGCTTGATTGCGGCGATCATGTGGTCGTTATTAACGCAGAGCGTGTGAAGCTAACCGGAAACAAGATCGACCAGAAGATTTATCGTCACCATAGTGGGTATCCCGGCGGACTGAAAGAAATTCCGATCCGGGTGATGTTGCAACGCCGTCCGGAAGAAGTTGTGCGCGAAGCAGTGCTGGGAATGCTTCCCAAGAACAAGCTACGCGCGCGCCGGGCCAAGAAGCTGCGTGTTTATGCCGGAAGTGAAGCGCTCGCCCGTCACGCCGGACAGAAGCCTCAGCAACTCGCGCTGTAACCACGAGACAGGGTTTTCAAAATTTCTGCGTCCAGCGGAAAACTCCGCGACGGGCGTGTTTGTGCAGCGTCCTTCTACGTGCAAATGGTTGCGAAGGACGTTTCGTGCAGGCGATCTGAGGAGGAGGGACTTTGAGTTCAGCTTCGAGCCCAGTTTCAAGCAACGCCGGGAAGCAGTTCTATGGCACCGGCCGGCGCCGCGAATCCATCGCGCGCGTTTATATAAAGATGGGGCCGGCGCGTTTTACGGTGAATGGCCGTCCGGTGGACGAATACTTCCGCAACATTGCGTGGCACACCGCCGCAGTCGAGCCGTTGAAGTTTACTCAGATGCAGGATCAGATCGAAGTGAAGTGCGTCGTGAAGGGCGGCGGCGTTGGTGGTCAGTCTGGAGCCGTGCGCATGGGACTTTCGCGCGCGCTTTCAAGGATCAATCCTGAGCTGCGCCCAGCGCTGCGCAAGAACGGATTCTTGACGCGCGATTCGCGCATGAAGGAACGCAAGAAATACGGTCAAAAGGGAGCGCGTCGCCGCTTCCAGTACAGCAAGCGCTAGTTTTTTTAAGGCCGGGCTCGAGCGATCGGGCTCGGCCTAATTCACGGCCGGGAAGGACCGGCAAAAAAGGATGCTGCTCCGATCCGTCGCGGAGAAAAAGCATCCCTCTACAGGAGGAGGTACATTGGGAGTCGAAATCACGATGAAAGAGCTTCTGGAGGCTGGTGTTCATTTCGGCCATCAGACGCGGCGCTGGAACCCGAAGATGAAGGAATACATTTTCGGTGAACGCAATGGCATACACATTATTGACCTGCAAAAAACCTTGAAGATGTTTCGCGATGCGGCCCGCTATGTGTCCGAACTCGCCGGACAAGGCAAACGAATCCTCTTCCTTGGAACGAAACGCCAGGCGCAAGAGGCTATCGCGGAAGAAGCCAACCGTTGCGGCATGTTTTACGTGAATCACCGGTGGCTGGGCGGCACTCTGACGAACTGGGCTACGCTGCAAAAGTCCATCAAGCGCCTAAAGTTGCTGAAGGGCATGGTAGAAGATGGCCGCATGGCCCAATTTTCAAAGAAAGAAGCGGCGCGGCTCGAACGCGAATTGAAACATCTGCAACAGAATTTTTCGGGCGTCGAGAATATGACGACATTGCCCGATGCCATGTTCGTGATTGACCCCAATGCCGAGATGATCGCGGTGCGCGAAGCCAGACGCATGGGTATTCCGGTAGTGGCCATCGTGGACACGAATTGCGACCCGAATGTGGTCGATTGGGTTATTCCAGGAAACGACGACGCGCTACGCGCGATCCGGCTCTTTACATCGAAAATTTCCGACGCGGTTATCGTTGGGCATCAATCGTTTGAGCAAACACAAATCGCTGACCAGAAATCTTCCGAGGGCGCCGGCGAAGATACTGTCGATTACGTTGATACGAGCGCTTATGAAGTTTATGAAAAGCAGGAAGGCGATTTCGTAGAACCCGATGCCGAGCCGGCCGTTGAAGCGAACGCTGCCGCCGCGGGAGAAGAAGATTCTGTAGCTGAGACGCCGCACAAGCAGTAATAACCGCCCTTAGCTGAAGCAGCTTTGTAATCTGTTGCCGCGGCTGAACCGTAAGCGGACTACCCAAATTTATTTAAGAGGAAAAGAATCGAAATGGCGACACCTGGAAATTCAAACATTTCTGCGCAGCTGGTGAAAGAGTTGCGCGATCGTACTGGCGCGGGATTTACCGCATGCCGGGAAGCCTTGCTTGAGTCCAAAGGGGACTTGGAACAGGCCATTAACATTCTCCGGAAGAAGGGACAAGCGGCAGCGGCCAAGAAATCGCAGCGCGCCACCTCCGAGGGTCTGGTTAGCTCGTACATTCACGCGGGCGGAAAAATTGGCGTGCTCGTAGAGATGAATTGTGAAAGCGACTTCGTAGCGCGCACGGCTGATTTTCAGCGTTTGTGCCACGACGTCGCCATGCACATTGCCGCGCTTGATCCGCGATTCTTACGCCGTGAGGAAGTCACTCAAGCGACGCTCGATCGCGAACGCGACATTTACAAGGAACAAGCGAAGGCGACCGGCAAGCCGGAAAACGTGATCGATAAGATCGTCAGCGGTAAGATGGAAAAATTCTACGAAGAAAACTGCCTTTACGAGCAGCATTTCATCAAGGATGAAGGCTTGACCGTGAAGGAATTGGTGGATCAGGCCATCGCTAAACTCGGCGAAAACATAGCTATTCGCCGCTTTTCCCGTTTCAAAGTCGGCGAAATGGATGGCTCGGCGTCAGCGGTGGGCGCCATTACGGAAGCGGACCCGGCTAGCCCTCCATCGTCCTAGGATTCGCTCGCATGGATTAACTGATCAGTCCTTTGTGTGTGCGTTTCACCTAAGCTAACGACCGAAATCTTGCTCTGCGTTTAATCCTGCGAAGATTCTCTGCTAGAATGCCACTGGCAAAAAATCAGTTTGCCACCGAATGGCGAAAACAAAACTCATAGCACGCGAACCTTCTCCCGCAAAATTAACGACCGGCGCGCCTGTTTACGACCGGCTGGTGTTGAAGCTTTCGGGTGAATCGCTTTCCGGCCTTCAAGATTCCGGTATCCACGCCGAAACAATACAAGGCATTGCACGCGAAGTGAAGGAAGTCCAAGAGCTGGGTGTTTCCGTCGCGATTATGGTTGGCGGCGGAAATATTTTTCGGGGCACGCGCCAGAAGCAGCTTGCGATCGACCGGGCCACGGGCGACTACATGGGTATGCTCGCGACGGTGATCAACGGGCTCGCGTTGCAGGACGCGCTCGAAAAATCCGGCTGCCAAACGCGGCTGATGAGTGCAATTGAAATGCATCAGGTAGCCGAGCCTTTCATACGGCGACGCGCGACACGCCACCTAGAAAAAGGGCGCGTGGTAATTTTTGCGGCAGGAACCGGGAACCCCTATTTTTCAACCGATACGGCTGCGGCGCTGCGCGCGATGGAAATCAAGGCGCAGGTGATTCTGAAGGCCACGCGAGTGGATGGAATCTATGACGCGGATCCTGAAAAAGTGGCAGACGCGAAAATGTTCCAGAGCATCACTTACCTGGACGTTCTGAAAAAGGGCCTTCTGGTAATGGATTCGACGGCGATTTCACTTTGCATGGACAACAAGATGCCGATTATCGTGTTCAATATGAACGTGCCGGGAAATCTGAAGCGCGTTGTGCTGGGCGAGCGAGTGGGCTCGGTTGTCACAGCCGCTTAAAATGCTGCGGAGGCAATTTCTCAGATGACCACGATTGCAACGAGCAAAGACGCTCTAGCGCAAGCGAAGATCCGCATGGAAAAAGCCGTGGAAGATTTTCGCAAGGAATTGGCTGGCGTGCGCACGGGACGCGCAAACGTTTCGCTGCTCGATCATGTGCGCGTGGATTACCACGGCACGTCCATGCCGATCAATCAGCTAGGCACTCTCAGTGTCCCTGACGCTACGATGATCATGATTTCTCCCTGGGATCCCACCGCAGTTCCCATGATCGATAAAGCGATTCGGACGACGGACCTGGGATTGAATCCGACCAATGACGGTAAAGTGGTGCGTGTTCCGATCCCGCCACTTACGGAAGATCGTCGCAAAGATCTGGTGAAACACATTCACAGGGTTTTGGAGAATCATCGGACGGCGGTGCGAAACATCCGGCGCGATATCAAAGAGGCGGTCGAGAAGCTCGAGAAGGACAAGAAAATTAGCGAGGATGATCGTAAGCGGTCACTGGATGAGCTTGAAAAGCTAACTCACTCAGAAACCAAGAAAATCGAAGATCTCTCGGCTTTGAAAGAAAAAGAAGTGATGGAGATCAAATAGCCGAATCGGCAGACGCCACGCCAACATTGTTAGCGCAATTCTGCGTATCCCGATCCAACCTCGTCGGAAATTCAATTCACCGTATGAAGGTTTTCCGGAAGGATTAACGTAAAGGTGCAGTTTGCCGTATCTGCAGAGCATGCCAGCGTGCCGCGCCGGATAATCTTCGCAGGTTCATTGTTGGGGAACATGGGACCGAAAGCCACGGCTCGCAGCCGCTCGGCGAGCGGTCGCAAGGCTTGGTTTCCGCTGACGAATTTCACTGCTTCCACTTTGGGATCCTTTGTTCCTGGCGATAACAGAAGGAGGAAATCGGCTTGTGAATTTTCGCTCGGCCCTTTTCCTATCGAGAATGTGCGCCGGGCAGTAAGCTCAGGCTTGGCCTGATTGATCAGATCTTCGATTTTTGCGTGAGGTCCGAGCAACGCGATAAGACGCGCGCGAGTTTCGGGAACAGAGTGAGCCGCGCCAATGGACAATGAATAGAAGTGGATGGCTTGATCCTTCTCCCCGAGCTTTTGCGCAATTTGCGCCAGGTGATCGGCCACTTCGCCATGCTGATTCAAAAGCCACGCTGCTTGGACGTAACGTTTCGCCTGGTCTAATTCTCCCTTTTCGAAATGAACCCACCCGAGCGTGTCCCAATAAATACCGAGGTTCGAAACCGCTTGGAGATCATCAAGGGAAAGGTGCGACAAATCTATGTTTCGGAGATTGGCTGTCGTTGCCGACACTGCAGATTCCGCATACTGCTGGGCCTTGTCGAGCTCGATTTGATGCTCCGCTAGATTGTAGGCCACGTTATTCCAAACTGTGGGAGTCTGCGCTAGCTCGACTGCTTTCTGGAAAGCGGCAAGGGCCTTTTCTTTTTCGCCTGTGTTGATATACGCCTGGCCGAGGCTGACTTGCAGCGGGGCATTTTCTGGAAGAAGGATTGTGGCTTTGTCCAGTTCGGGAACTGCATCAGCGTATTTGTGTTCTTCGAGAAACAGGGCGCCGAGCGCCGCGTGAGCCACGGGATCGATTGGATTTACTTCGATTTGTTTTTGGAAAGCTTTTGCAGCGTCTCTGTAATTCTGTTGTTGCTGCAAGGTGAAACCGAGATAGTTATAAGCGTGCTCGTCAAACGGATTCAACTCGATCTGCTTTCGGAATGCCGCGCCTGCATCGTCCAGTTGGCCCAGCCGCATATAGGCGAGGCCCAGATCGTTCCAGCCGACCTTGTTTTTCGGATCGAGCTCAAGCGCACGCTTCAAAAGCGGGATCGCAGCATTTAGGTTTCCGGAATTAAGAGCGGCCGCGCCCGCTTCAAGAAGTTCAGCGGGTTTCGCCGACTCGAGGATCTCCGGCGCAGCAGTAGCAGAGTTTTCTGCAACGAGTGCCTGGCTCTCGTCAGATTCCACCGCGCGAGTAAAAGCAAGGTAATCACCGGTTCGGGAAGCGGGCAATTCGCGCATCTTAAAGCTAAGGGTGCGCTCGGCGACGAGCGTGTGAGATTCGAGATGATAGCTTGATTTAAACGTCGCGTAATCCCTTGCGATAGAAACCGCGACGGGAGCCCGCGCAGTAAAGCTGTCTGGCAACTTCAGCGTCAGGGTCATGGTGACGTCAAGAGGACTTCCTAAATAGATCGGGTCGGATGTGTCTTTCGGGGTGTCCGGCATGCCGATCATCAACAGTGGTACGGCGACTTTGCTCTTCTTGCTGGACCAATCGAGAAAATTCGGTTGCGAAAACTCGAGATCAAGCTCGAACGGATTTTTTGTGTCGGAAGGATCGCTCGGTTTTACCGCGGTCACATCGCCATGAATGCCATCCAGCGTCGCGATCGTTCGGCCGAGTTCTTGCCATTGTGTTTGTGGAGTACGACGAAACGCGGCGCGTAAAGCCAGCTCGTTATCGCCCCGAAGAAAATATCGAAGTTTCGCCGAGAGCTTTCCGAGATCGCTGACTTCGGCGTCAATTTCCACACGCTGCGTGGAAAGAAACGGTGGATCAATGGGGGTCTCTACGATCTTGCCATCGCCGTTCGACGCAACGAGCAACGCCGATTTGTTACGCAGCGCCGGCGAGAGCAAACGGAAAGGCGCAACTTCCGGGGTGGAATCCATCCAGATGAGGCCGTCTTTTTCTGGAACGGCCGTGATTACATGGTCGAATTGCGAAGGCGAGGGTACCGACGTATCCAGCTTTCGCGAAAACGGAATTAAGACTGAGTTGGAGCGAATGTTTGCGGCTGCGAGCATCGCCGCTAGTAAGGTGTGCTTGTCCTTGCAGTCGCCATATTGATTCGCGAACACTTCGGCGGCTGAATGCGGTTGATAGCGCCCGAGTCCAAACGAGAGACTTACGTAGCGAATGTTTTTGGAAACGTATTCATAGAGCAGTTCGATTTTGTCGAGTTCAGGCACCTGCCCTTGAATCAGTTCGAGGGTCTTTGCGCGAATTTCTGGTGTGGGATCGACGCGGCCGTTTTCGAGCTTTGCGTACCATTGCGCCACTTTTTCCCAACTTTCAAAAGTGGTCAATTCGATGTCAGGTCGTTTTGTCTCCTCGCGAGCGGCCTTTTTCTTGGAGTCTTCGTTTTGGGACGAGTGAGCCAGGTTCGCGTGCCGCCAGCGATAGAAAGTGCGTCCATTTTCTTCTGACTTCGAGAACGGGCTCTTGTCCAATCCAGTGTTATTCTCGGAACCAAGTTGGGCGCGCAGTTGGTAATCTTCGCGACCATTGGTTAGAGAAAAATCAGGCGAGCGCACGGTGATCCTGCGGCCTTGGGGAACGTCAATTTCCAAGCGCTCGTCGAGAACGATTGAATCCTCAAGAAAGTTGTAAGCGAACCAGAATTCGCCCGGCGCCAGCGAACTCTGGGTCCGAGTAACGATTTCGTATTCCAGTGTGTCGCCTGCGTGTAAAGAAGGCACGGAAATGTGTTTTTCTTTGTAGTCGGTGTACATAGGAGCATCGCGCGCAACGCTGGCGGTCATTTCCTTTATGGAATCGGCGGGAGCATTGACGACTGTTCCACCCGGCTTGTGAACGCGCACAGTGCGAACTTCCATTTGCTCGTTACCGGAGTTGTAACCGAAAACGAGTTCGCCCAGCTGCTGAACTCCGGAATCGCTTTGCACTCGGATTCGCACGGCCAGATCGCGCTGGCTTGTACCGTCGTTTTCAAATTTTGCGGTGGTGTGATACTGCTCGATGACAAATGGTTCTTGCGAGAAGTTTGTTGGTTGTTTCGGCGCCGTTGAAGTTTCGGTCTGGGAGTCAGACTTCTTAGGAGCTAATGCGTTTTGCGCGTCCACAGTCGGCGCTACGAGAGCAACAAAAACTAAGCCCAGAGACCAAAAGAGACGCTTCGTTAGTATTCCCATGCGATTTGTCGGACATCAGTTTAGAAGGGTTCGCGAACACGGTAAAGCACGTCGGACAAGCGTGGTGAGTAACTTCGAAACATTGTTATTTGTCACTTCGTGGTGCTACCGGCAGGAACTTTGCTCGGCAGGTCATAGACAGACTCCTGTGTCGTATTAAGTGCCTTAGAATCTGCAAATTAATTTCATTCCCTAGGTTCGCGTGTCTTGCTGATGGTATCGGTCGAGCCCTCGCGGCTCCAAGCGAGTTCTAGGAGCAAATGCGGTGAACTGCCATCGAAAGAAGTTTTTTAGAATTTATTTTTGCCGGGAATCGAGTTGACAACACTGGCTATATCTCCTATACTCCTCCGGTTGCATTGAGGCCGTTGGCCTCGGTGGTGATTAGGGAAGTCTTCCGACCCCGGAACATAGAAGGACGGAACGGGGACAAGAAGAACGGCCGAAATGGGGCGCCAGCCCCGCAAAGCCGTGTGAGCCTCTCCGCTATTGCAAGAGATGGAGTTCACTCCTCGGGGTGAAGCATCATCGCGGAGTACCTGGTAATTCCTTCGGGTTATGGCGCCTTTTCTGTTCATTCACCCGCAGAATTTTGCGCGGGCGGATTCGCTATGCGCGGAGTTATGTCGAAACATCATCCGAGTTGTTGGATTTTGAGGGGGCAAGAGTGCCGACGTTTTCACAGTTAGTGCGGAACGGCCGGGAAAAAATCCGGACGAAAACAAAATCTCCAGCGCTGGAGGGATGTCCTGAGAAGCGCGGAGTTTGTGTTCGCGTTTATACCCAAACGCCGAAGAAGCCGAACTCGGCATTGCGCAAAGTTGCGCGTGCGCGCTTGACGAATAGCGCGGAAGTAACGACTTACATTCCCGGCATCGGTCACAATTTGCAGGAACACTCGATCGTGCTCGTGCGTGGCGGCCGCGTGAAGGATTTGCCTGGAGTTCGCTATCACGTGATTCGCGGAACGCTGGATGCTGCAGGCGTTGAGAATCGCAAGCAGGGGCGCTCGAAATACGGCGCGAAGCGGCCAAAAGCCGCACAGAAGTAGGAGAGCAGAGAGATGCCACGTAAAGGATGGGTTCTTCGCCGAAAGATTCCGGGCGATCCGGTTTTCGGCAGCGATCTAGTGCAGAAGTTTATTTCCAGCATGATGTACGACGGCAAACGCGCCACTGCACAGGCAATTTTTTATAAGGCCATGGACCAGGTGGCCAAAACAACCAACGACGACGCATTCAAGTTGTTCAAGAAGGCCGTCGAGAACTGCAAACCGGTTTTGGAAGTAAAGTCACGACGCGTCGGCGGCGCGAACTATCAGGTGCCGGTGGAAGTGAATCCATTTCGGCGGCAATCGCTGGCGATTCACTGGTTGGTTTTGTATTCGCGAACTCGCGGCGGCAAGACCATGACTGATAAATTGGCGGGAGAAATTGTGGACGCCGCGAATGGCCGTGGCGGAGCTGTAAAGAAGAAGGAGGACGTGCACCGCATGGCTGAGGCTAACAAGGCCTTCGCTCATTATCGCTGGTAGCGCGAATAGATTTTTCAGATGGCCCGCCAAGTCCAAATCGATCATACCCGCAACATCGGGATCATGGCTCACATTGACGCCGGAAAGACGACGTCGACGGAGCGAATCCTGTTCTATACGGGTGTGACTTACAAGATTGGCGAAGTGCACGAAGGCACAACCGTAATGGACTGGATGGAGCAGGAGCGCGAGCGCGGCATCACCATCACCTCGGCGGCGACCACGGCTTCCTGGAAGCGCTTCGACAAAACGTATCGCATTAACATCATCGATACGCCGGGCCACGTTGATTTCACTGTTGAAGTGGAACGCTCTCTGCGCGTGCTCGATGGTGCAGTTGCGATTTTCGATGCGGTGGCTGGCGTGCAGCCGCAATCAGAGACGGTCTGGCGTCAGGCGGATAAGTACCGAGTTCCGCGGATTGCGTTCATCAACAAGATGGATCGCATTGGCGCGGATTTCGATCATTCCATTCGATCGATGCGCCAGCGTCTTTCGGCTCATCCCGTTCCGCTGCAATATCCGATTGGAAGAGAAGACAACTTTATCGGCGTCATCGATTTCATCGAAGAACGCGCCATCATTTGGAAGGAAGAAACGCTCGGCGCGGAATACGAAACTCTGCCGCTGGAAAAGCTCTGGGACGCTGAATTCCTGAAGTCGCGCCCAGAACTTGAAATTGCGGTGAAGGCTTCGGCGTTGACCCCTGAATTTTACAAAGAGCACCGCGAGAAAGTAGTCGAATACATCGCGGAACATGATGACGCCGTGCTGGCCAAGTATCTTGAGCAACATAAGCTCGAGCCGGCGGAGTTGCGCGCTTCGATTCGACGCTCGACCATTGCGCTGAAATTGGTACCGGTGTTGGCTGGTTCAGCTTTTAAGAACAAGGGCATTCAACCGCTGCTGGACGCGGTAGTGGACTTTCTTCCGTCGCCTGCCGATGTGCCTCCAGTCGAAGGCGAGGATCCGAACGGCGAGGAAGCGATTTTGCGCCGCGCCGCTGACGATCAACCATTCGCCGCTCTGGCGTTCAAAATTATGACCGACCCGTACGTCGGCCACGTGACTTACATCCGTGTGTACTCCGGCGTGCTGAAGGCTGGCGCGAATGTTTACAATTCCACTCGAAAAACGCGCGAACGTATCGGACGTTTATTGCGGATGCACGCCAATAAGCGCGAAGAAATTGAGTCTATCGAAGCTGGTGACATTGCAGCGTGTGTTGGTCTGAAGAACGTGACGACCGGCGACACGCTGTGCGATGAAGAAAAGCCGATCGTGCTCGAGAACATCGATTTCCCGGCGCCGGTTATTTCCGTGGCCATCGAGCCCAAGACAAAAGCGGACCAGGAAAAAATGGGCATGGCGCTGGGCAAACTTGCGCAGGAAGATCCCACGTTCCGTGTTCACACCGACCACGACACGGGCCAGACGTTAATCTCCGGCATGGGCGAACTGCATCTGGAAATTATCGTGGATCGCATGATGCGCGAGTTCAGCGTGCAGGCCAATGTAGGCAGGCCGCAAGTGGCGTATCGTGAGACGATTTTGAAAGTTGCTGAAGGCGAAGGCAAGTACATCAAACAGACCGGCGGCCGTGGACAATATGGCCATGCGGTACTTTCCGTGCATCCTCTTCCGAATTCCGGACACGAGAATATGCACGAGATGTCTACTGATGAGATCGACGAGCTTGCCAAGAGCGTTGCAGGTAAGGGCGGCAAGTGGCATTTCGACAAGGAACACCGGCTTCTATTCATCGATAAAGTTGTAGGCGGCGCCATTCCGCGCGAATTTATCCAGCCAATCGAAAATGGCGTGCGCGAAGCGATGGAAACAGGTGTTTTGGCTGGTTATGAAATGGTCGATTGCGCCGTGGTACTAACAGACGGCAGCTATCACGATGTGGACAGCTCGGAAATGGCGTTCAAAATTGCAGGCTCGATGGCTTTTAAAGAAGCCTGCAAGAAAGCTAATCCGAAGCTGCTGGAACCCATCATGCGCGTCGAAGTTGTGGTCCCGGAAGATTACATGGGCCCCGTGATTTCGGACTTGAACTCGCGCCGGGGACAAATGCAGGGGAGAGAATCGCGCGGCGGTACGGAAATCATCAATGTACAAGTTCCGCTGGCAGCCATGTTCGGTTACGCCACGGAAATACGCAGCCGGACGCAAGGGCGCGGAAGTTTTACGATGCAT